>DAKU01000007.1 GCA_002508425.1 Methanosarcinaceae archaeon UBA470 | reverse complement strand
TGCCAAAATCACAACATAATTCTTCCCGTATTTCTTTGCACATTTGGGACATGTTGTGTACCACATGAACCATTTCTTGATCTCAAGCTCCTGCTCTTTTGCATAACCTTTGAAATCATCACACCATTTTTCCGTATCCTTAAAAGGACCCTCATAAACCTTGCTTAAGAGTCTCCCGCTTAGAGTAGTGTTTTCAGCATCCTGGATCTCTTTGTCTACAGCCAGATAAACGTCCATATTCCACTTTGAAGTGTGATCGGAAAGGCAAAGCCAGTCAGGTATATTTGCCCCTGCTTTTCGTACTTTTTCATCAAGCCTTTTCATCACTTTGCCAAAGTTAATGGGCATATAGAAAAGTGTAAAAACTCTATCTTTTACAAATCTCTTATTCTCCCATTCTATAATCTTTCCATCCCACGGTTTTGGGTCAAATCTCGGGCAGCATTCTTCATCCATACTGACAACTCCGTAACTAATAGAGGGACTACTGTATAAATAGTTTATGAAGTGAGTGCTGCTTTGGATCACCATACCCACTGAAGAGTACTTTTCCAAAACTAAAAACAATAGGGCAGTAATGCCCTTACAAAAATACCTTGTCAAGGAAATACTGATGAACTCGGCTGTCTAAAGTAAGCTCAGGGTGGAATGCCAACGCGAACAAATTTCCCTGTTCTGCTGCCACGATCATATTACCAACTGTTCCCAGCACCTTCACATCCTTGCCAGCACATGTAATAGCAGGGGCCCTTATGAATACAGCGTTGTAAGGGGATTTAAGAAAAGCCAGATCAAGCTCCATCTCAAAGGAGTCACGCTGTCTGCCAAATGCATTCCTGTTAACCTGCGTATCCATCAGTCCAAGCAGATGCTGATGAGTTTTCCTTACTTGTTCATCGCCTTGTTTAGCAAGCAGTATGAGACCAGCACATGTACCCATTATAGGCATACCGGCTGCATGCACTGCCCTTATCTCATCTGCAATGCCTTCTCTTACGATTAGTCTGCCAAGTGTAGTACTCTCCCCACCGGGTAGTACAAGAGCATTACATGTGGGAACCAGACCCTTATGTTTTATAGTGATTATCTCAGCCTGTTCTCCCCTTTCAGAGATAGCACGTTCAAGAGCCTCAACATGCTCAGAGACGTTACCCTGTATCGCTATAACACCTATACGCACTGAATACACCTTGAAAAAAGAAGAGGATTTACCATCCTCTGGTTTGTAAAGCCTGCTCAGGAGGAATGGTATCTGTGCTGATACCTTTCATTCCGGCACCAATGCCCTTGGATATCTCTGCAAGCCTCTCTGGCTTGTCATAATTGTTGACTGCCTCAACTATGGCTTTTGCCATGAGTACGGGATTCTCTGCCTTGAAAATACCGGAACCAACAAACACACCATCAGCACCCAGCCTCATCATGAGGGCTGCATCTGCCGGTGTTGCCACGCCGCCTGCTGCAAAGTTCACAACAGGTAACCTCTGCAACTGTGCAGTTTCGATCACAAGTTCAATGGGAGCTTCTATCTCGCGGGCTGTAAACATCAGCTCTTCCTTTGTCTTGCCTGCAAGAGCCCTTATCTCGCCGGTTATCTGCTTCATATGGCGTACAGCTTCTCTTACGTCTCCAGTACCTGCTTCACCCTTGGTACGTATCATTGCCGCACCTTCGTTGACTCTGCGCAGTGCCTCTCCCAGGTTACGGGCTCCGCACACGAAAGGCACGGTGAACTGTGTCTTATCGATGTGGAATTTTTCATCTGCAGGTGTAAGCACCTCAGACTCGTCCACCATATCAACACCAAGAGCCTGCAGGATCTCAGCCTCTACAAAGTGTCCGATACGTGCCTTTGCCATTACTGGAATGGTAACACATTCGATGATCTCCGTTATTATCTGGGGATCTGCCATCCTTGCAACACCCCCGGCTTTCCTTATATCAGCAGGTACTGCCTGAAGGGCCATAACCGCAACTGCTCCGGCATCCTCAGCTATTTTTGCCTGCTCGGGATTCGTCACATCCATTATGACACCTCCTTTTTGCATGCTGGCAAAACCGCGCTTTATAAGTTCAGTACCATGTCTTAGTTTCTCAAGTTCCATAATTTATCATCCTGTTATTCTATCTTGGACATCCTACACGTTCACGTATAAATAAATGTTCCTAATTGAAGGTAATGCTTATAAGCATTACTTATTCTCCTCATCCTCGGGCTCTATGCGGGCCACACCTACAACCTTGTCACCCTGTTGTAAATTCATGATCTTAACACCCTGGGTATTCCTACCTTGCACATTGATACCTTTGACTGGGATACGAATAATAATACCTTCTGAACTGGTAACCATCACCTCATCTTCTTCACTCACAGCCTTTACATTGACCACCGGCCCGTTGCGCAGGCTTGTCACTATAGTAATGACACCTTTGCCACCCCGGTGCTTGGCGGGATATTCGGCGAATTCAGTACGTTTACCGAATCCGTTCTCAGTTATGGTCAATAAAGTGGAACTTTCATCCACCACATCCAGGCTTACCACTTTGTCCCCCTGCTCCAACTTAATGCCACGTACGCCCTGTGCACTTCTGCCCATGGGTCTGACATCAGCTTCAGAGAAACGAATAGCTTTTCCGTGCCTTGAGACCAACACCATGTCTTTCGACCCATCGGTCTGTGCCACGTTCACAAGCTCGTCATCTTCCAGCAAAGTGACTGCGATGATGCCCCCCTTGCGAGGATTGCTGAAATCCGACAAGGACGACTTTTTAACAGTTCCCGTGCGTGTGGCCATAAAGAGGTACCTATCATCTGAGAACTCCGTGACCGGGATCATAGCAGTAACATATTCTCCTTCTCCCAGTTCCAGCAGATTGACTATGGCTTTACCTTTGGACTGCCTGCTTCCCTCAGGGATCTCATAGACCTTCTTCCAGTATAATCTTCCCTTATTAGTGAAGAACAGGATGTAGTCATGACTGGAAGCAACGAAGATATTTTCTACGAAATCCTCTTCCTTGGTTTCCATGCCAATAACACCTTTACCTCCCCGGCGCTGCTGGGAATATGTGCTTACAGGCAGACGTTTAACGTACCCACTGTTGGTAATGGTAACTATTACCTCTTCCTGAGGTATGAGGTCTTCAAGATCAAGCTCCACATGTGAAGCCATGATCTGCGTTCTGCGCTCATTGTTATACTTTTGCTTGAGCTCAGAAAGTTCAGCTTTGATAATGTCATATTTCTTTTCGTCGCTCTGGATGATGGACAGATACTCTGCAATGAGCCTCATGAGCTCAGCGTACTCATCTTCCACTTTCTGCCTTTCAAGACCAGTGAGCTTCTGTAGACGCATGTCGAGGATAGCCTTTGCCTGGATCTCATCCAGGCCAAAGTTCGCTATCAAACCAGACCTTGCCTCTTCCACAGTTCTGGAAGCACGGATAAGAGAAATAACAGCATCCAGGTGGTCAAGGGCTATCTTCAGACCACGTAGTATGTGAGCACGTTCTTCAGCTTTCTTTAGCTGGAACTGCGTACGTTTCTGAATGATCTGTATCCTGTGTTCCAGGTATATCTGTAAGATACGCTTAAGATTAAGTTCAAGAGGCACATTGTCCACTAATGCCAGATTGATGATACCAAAGGTTGTCTGCATCTGCGTGTGCTTGTACAACTGATTCAGCACCACATTAGGGTCAGTACCCCTGCTAATTTCTATGACAACCCGAATACCGTCACGATCAGACTCATCCCTCAGATCAGAGATGCCTACGATCTTTTTCTCCCTGACAAGTAATGCAATATCCTCTATAAGCTTAGACTTGTTGACCTGGTAGGGGATCTCACTTACAATAATAGCGTTCTTGTCCTTTCTTATTTCCTCGATGGTAGCTACAGCCCTTAGCTGTATCCTGCCCCTGCCTGTCTCATAGGCTTCCCTTATGCCCTGCATACCCAGAATAGTTCCACCTGTGGGGAAATCCGGACCCTTGAGCACTGTCATGAGGTCATGTATAGTGGAAGATGGATTGTCGATGAGCATAAGAGTTGCATCCACTACTTCTCCCAGATTATGAGGTGCCATGTTAGTGGCCATACCCACAGCAATACCTGTGGAACCATTGATCAACAGGTTCGGCAGTTTTGATGGCAGCACCGTAGGCTCTTCCAGGGAACCATCATA
>DAKU01000062.1 GCA_002508425.1 Methanosarcinaceae archaeon UBA470 | reverse complement strand
CGACCTTTCTGGAGTTCAGATCGAATTCCCAACTTCCAAAGCCCCCAACCTTTTGTGCAGTACTGAGCTGCATTTCTTTTCTTCTCAGCTCTTCCTCATCTCTCTTGCGCTGAGTAATATCCCGTCCAGCCCCCAACACACCTATCAAATGTCCATTTGAATCGTACATAGGACTTTTGATAGTCTCAAGGTATTCCCTGTGCCCATCATCAGCATAGGTAATCTCCTCCTCATTCATGGTGGATTTACCGGCTGCCATGGCTTTCCTGTCATTCAGTGTGAAAGAGTCTGCCAGTTCTTTATCTACAAAATCGTAGTCTGTTTTGCCAATAATTTCTGCTTCTTTTGCACCAAAAAAACGTTCAAACTTGCTATTGCACATAAGGTAAAAACCATTTTGATCTTTCAACCAGATAGGATCCTGTATGGTATCTACCAACGTGCGAAGCTGCCCCTTGCTATTTAACAGCGATCTGCCTGCTAATTTAAGTTCTGTTATGTCTTCACCAACACTAATGATACTGGAAATCTTTCCATTTCTGTCCTTCAAAACAGTATTGTTCCAGACGATAATTCTTCTATTTCCATCCCTGGTGATAATCTCATTTTCATAATATGATGGAAAATCAGCATTTTCAGTTGTCCTGAGGAAGACGGTCTTAATTTCAGGGATTATTTCTTTTGGCAGGAAAACATCAAACCAGTTCTTGCCAAAAACATCTTCCCTTTTCCATCCCGTCAGATCGAGCAAAAAGTTATTACAGAAGATTATATTTGCACTTGAATCCAGTATGACCCCGGCAAAATGTATGTTATTGAGTATGGTCTTAAGGAATTGATCAAACTCAAGCTTTTCGGGTTCTATTTTTTTTCTTTCAGTGATATCTACATGCTGCAAAATCACATTTGTAGGGTAATCTTGAGATAACGGGTCAACTTTTACTAATAAGTATTTTTTTCCAGCTGGACCAAAGAACTGAGATTCAAATTTGAATGTTTTCAATCTGCCTTCAATGACATCGAGTATCCCCTGTACTATCCCAGAAGATTCTGATTCCTGATGTGTGAATTCCATGCAGAGTTTTAAATAATTACTTCCTTCACAACATCCAAGATCATCTAAAGCGTTATTCTGCAAGAATTCGTTCCAACTTTTATTTGAGTAGGAAATAATCCCATCAGGAGACAGTATGACAATACCATCAGCCCAGAAATCCAGTGAACAAATTTCGAGTTTTTTATTTGGAACAGCAGTGTTTTTTGAAGCCATGTTCTAAGCCACTATTTTGTTAATAGTTATTATATAATATCCCTATTTATACGTTATTGAAATAGAGCAGTACTTTATTTCATACGAGACATCCTGTTTCTTTTTATATTTATTAAAATTCATTCCCGAATATTGATTTTATTACTAAACAAAGTAAAACTAAATACCCAGGTTCAAATCGCACCAGCGATCAATTTCCAGTAGAAAAAGATATATGTGTTAATGGGTGTTTTAAGCCATGAGGGAGAAGGCATTATAGAATAATAGCTTGGCAGAATTAGTAATCACTCCATTATCTGGAGATGAGGAGGCATTTAATGTTTAATATTTATAAATCAATAGAAAATGAGATTGTTGGCCTCGACAAAATTGAAAAGGGAGCATGGGTAAACCTTGTAAATCCCACCGAAAAAGAAATAATGGACTTTTCTGAAAAACTAAATATCCCCGTTGAACATCTTAAAGCTGCTTTGGATGAAGAAGAACGTGCCAGAATTGAAGTCGATGAAGAATGCACTATTGTTCTGATAGATATTCCTGTTGCAAGTAAAGATACACCGGAAAGAGGAATATACTATACTATCCCACTTGGGATTATAATAACCAATGAAAACATTGTGACTGTTTCTCTAAGAGAGAACTCGGTTCTGCGAAGATTCTTGGAAAACAAAGTGAAAGCATTCTGGACATTCAAGAAAACTCGTTTTTTATTGCAAATACTTTATCGTAATTCCAAAGTGTACCTTCAATACCTGAGAAATATCGATAAAACTAGTGACATAATTGAAAATAAGCTGCATAAATCTCTGAAAAATGAGGAGTTGATTCAACTCTTAGAGCTTGAGAAGAGTCTGGTCTACTTTTCAACCTCATTAAAAAGTAATGAGATCGTTCTTGAGAAGATACAGAGAGCAAATCTCATGAAAATGTATCCTGATGACATGGAACTTCTGGAAGATGTAATTATAGAAAATAAGCAAGCTATAGAAATGGCTAATATTTATAGCAACATCTTAACCGGTACAATGGATGCTTATGCTTCGGTGATCTCAAACAACCTAAACATGGTAATGAAATTCTTGACATCAGTTACGATAGTCATATCTATTCCAACGATGGTTGCCAGTTTTTTTGGTATGAACGTACATGTTCCGTTTCAGAATAATCCTCATGCTTTCATGATAATATTTATGATGTCGACATTATTCTCTGTAATACTCTCGGTCTTTATGGTAAGAAAGGAGCTATTCTAAAAAAAGGAACGGTTATTACTTTAATGTCAAGTTGCAAAAACAAGTGCTTTGAAATAAGGTAATGTTTTCGATGATGTGAAGTCTACATCATCGAACAATTGAATACCAACCATGTAAAGTGGATAAATCAGCAGTAAGCTACTTTTGCTGCTGTATCTTCCATCACTACTTTTGTAATATCCAGAAGTATCAGCATCCTGTCTTCAAGCTTACCAACGCCTTTCAAGTAGTTAGCATTGATCTTACTGGAAATGATATCAGGCACACATTCCACTGTTGAAGATGGCAACCTCATTACTTCACTCACGGAATCTACGACCATGCCCACAACATTATCATCAACTTCAGCTACTATTATACGTGAGCTTTCATCGTGTTCCTTTTGTTGCATACCAAACCTCGTATCAAGATTAATGACTGTTATGATCTTGCCCCTTAGATTGATGACACCTTTTACATAATCAGGTGAATGAGGAATACGTGTGATGTCAGGTATACGAATTATTTCCTGCACTTGCATGATATCAAGTCCAAACTCTTCTTCAGCTAGCTGGAATACCACAAGTTGTAACAGTTCTTCTGAACGTGTTTCTTTTTTTAGTCCTGTTTCTTTTTTTAGTGTTAATTCTGCCATGAAGATACCTCGAAAGATATAAGTATATTATATAATAATGAAATGTATATAAATATTCTTGTTGAAAATATTCCACTCAAACACAACAGTCTAAAAAAGACAGCATGGTTTACTGACCAACATAAAGGCTTTTATCCAGTAGCGTTAAAAAAGAAAAAGAAATAAAAATAGCACAGTTAACTGAGAGTTAATTTGTTTATTGTATTTTAACGATCTTAAAGTAGCTTGATTTCAAAACCTACAACAGGCTGCCCCAATCCAAAGTTGACTAGCACCTGGGGATAAAGCTCACCCATGGCACCCACTTTACTTCCGTTAACCAGAATATCGGCACGTCTACCAGCTATGAATGCTGGATCTTCTGATTCCACAACCTCATATGACATCTGCTTTTCTCTCATAAGAGCATCAACCAATTCCCTAACTTCAGTAAAATTGGCACCAGCGTGAATGGACACTGCAGCGAGATGCAAACCATTTTTCCCGTTAACAACTACCTCACCTACTTCAAATATACGCTGAGGAAGTTCTCTGTGCTGGTTAAGAGACAGTATTTCCATCAGGTTCGGCAAAAGTGTTGTCCTTACCATTGTCTGGTCTTCACTGATTGGATGCATAACACAAGTGGCATCATCCGTCACTGGACGGCACATCCATTCAAAATGAACTTTTTCACTAGTAAGTGTAAATGGCATTACTTCCGAATATCCAAGACCCACCATAATGCTTCTTACATGCCCACGCTCCATTGAAACCGGATGTTGAGTCCCTATTGTAGCATTCATAGGTAAAATCGGTTTTATGTTTTTATACCCATAGGCTATGGCTATATCCTCGATAAGATCCGAATTGTCCAAGATATCTGCCCTGTAACCAGGAACCTGAACTTCCACAGTGCCATCACCAATGACCTTTGCGCCAAATCGCATGCGTCCAAGCATTTCAGCAATCTCCTCTGGAGAAAGCTCGATGCCTGAAAGATCTAATACTTCATCTGAAGTGAGCTTACGTATTTCAGGAGTCATATCAGGTGTCAGGTCCTCCGTACCATCGGCATTTATGATACGTACGAACTCCACCTGACCACCCCTCTCTGCAAGAGCACTTGTAACAATGATAAGAGCTGTGTATACAGCATCACTGAGACCTGTGACATCAATAAATAGGTCTGTAGTGCCCTCATGCACCCTTGTAAGAGTACCATTTATGATCGGAGGGAAGGAAAGTACATTACCATTTGCATCTGTGATAAGTGGATATTTCGGTAAATCCTCTACAAGATGAGCAAACTTGATGCCCTTTGGGTGCTTTTCAAGTATTTCCCGCATGGTCATAGGCTCTGTGAAGTCCAGAGGTACAAAAGTGAATTCCGGATCTACTGCCTGGTACTTGAAAGGTGGTTGGATATGTGCCATGTCATGCACACCAATAGAAACCTTCTTACGATTACGCCCGATAGCCCAGTGGAGATCTTCCTGCAGATCCATAAGAGATTTTATTGATGAGGAAGTAAACTTGATACCCCTTACTACAGCACATCCCAAGACAGGTCTGACTTTATCTATGGCAGCATCTTTGTATATCTCAACATTGTAAGGCTTGACCTCGTACTCACAAAGTCCTTTTTCAATTCCAAGAAAACCACGCATGGCTCTTGCGGCACCCTCCACACTGTAAAGATCAGGGCGGCTTGGGAAAAACTCGATATCAACATGGTCATCTTCTACACGTTCGACATCCGCACCAATCATGGGAATGCGGCTGACAATGGTTTTCCTATCGGCACCTGTAAGCTTTTCAAGGTCATTATAATCTAGGGTGATAACTGGCATGGAATGTAGCCTCTTGTATATTGAAGGACTGAATGCTACCTGAACATGAACCATCTGAGATTTAATATTTTTGTTCAGCACATGCTGGAGATACTTCACAGCATAATTGAGACCAGAACTGTAAGCTTACCTAAATTGCTGCCAAAAAAGACTACACTAAACCAGACAATAGGCTCTACTGCTGCGAGGAGATAGCAGGCATAGTTGTTCATTGAACTTTTTACCTTTCTAATGTAGCTGAATGCATAGAACATAACGGGCACAAAGCTTAGGGAAATAAGCGGAAGAATGTGGAAGTAAACTGCAAAAGATAATAGTGCAATAGATGCAATATTAAGGCATTTCAATAATCCGAATTCTTTGTGATTACCCATCACTACCGGAATTGTTAGAAGGCCATTCTTCCTGTCACCGTCTACATCTCTAACATCAAATAATATCTGTATGGCGACCATCCTGGTAAATACAAATCCTGCCATGATCAAAGCTGCTGCAGTGATAGGAACGGAGTAGTAGAAGAAAAAGAAAAGTACAAGTAAAGCCCATACGGCTGAAACGAAGAAATTTTTAAAAGCAATTATCTTTTTTGTGAGTTTCTTGAAGTAACAACTGTAAAGAAGACCAAGAACAAGCACAGCAAACCCCAGAAGCATTGTTATGCTATTGCTGAAATGTATGAAAAGCATTGTTAAAACAGCAACTGATCCTGCAATGACAAAATACGCCTTTTTGTTGCCTGAAAGGTAGTTTGCCCTTGCAGAATTAGTAAGAACGTCATCCGTTGCACCCTGAGTATAGTCATAAAGGTAGATTGGATAGAATATTAGATAGGTTACAAGCAGAAGGTCTAATCCGATCGGTAACCCGAATAAAAGAGAACACATGGCTACCACACAGGTAGCACCTAGAGCAAAAAGATGACCTCCAAATATAAACTCCTTCCAGATAGCTAGAAGCATTTTTTCTACATCGATGCTAATATTGTTGTTATTTGGCACATACTTGAACATGGAAACCATGATATAGACAGAAAGTGGACATGCTTGTAAGTATTATGAACATAAAATTATAATTTAGACTGAAAATATGTGCAGATAAATGATTTCTTGTTCAAAATAAAAATTATGTTCATAAAAACATGTTCTTAACAAAGTCAGCAGTAGAAATCGAATTTTTATAAAACAGAAACAGTAAGCCGCTTAATAAAAAAATAAGTATGTTTAAGAGTTACAGAAAATAATTGCTTATGGACATACGAATAGTATTACTGTTGCACGGAAATAGGGCTTTTCTACATGATTTAATAGTCAAATAAAAGATATAAAATAATAGACTATTTATAAAACACTAGCAGAGGCCATGCATAGTGTTAGTCTAAAATAACTAAGTGTACATATACATAAATAATATGTCATAAATATTATATTATTAGTTAAAAATATGTTCACAAATATAGCACATTAAAAATTAAACATACCTGGATGGATTTAAGATACAACTCAAAGAAGAACAATAAATAGTCTTGAAAATTACAAGAACTAATTTGATCTTAGCTAAGCTAATGTAATTTAAGGATAGAGATCAAAAAGCAAAAGAAATACCAAATAAATAGAATTTAAAAAAGTTATGATTATTGATAAATTGGAAGTGTAATATGGACAGTAGTGCCCACATGTTCTTCACTCTCGATCCATATCTGGCCGTCATGGGCATCAATAATGGTCTTACATATGTAAAGACCCAAACCCGTACCGCCATACCTTCTGGTCATTGAACCATCAATTTGATAGAATTTATTGAATATCTCACCCAACTTTGCCTGAGATATACCAATACCAGTATCTCGAACTTGCATGTGAAGATGATCTGCATTCCTTTTAACATCTATGAAAAGACTTCCATCTGCTGCCGTGAATTTGATAGAGTTCTCAATTATGTGTAAAAACACCTGAGGGATATAGTCCTGGTCAGCCCTGATCAGAGGCTCACATGAAGAAACATTACATTGAACCTTAATGCGAGACTGTTTTATCTGTGAATCCAATGAATACAACGCCTGGTCTACAAGTTCCTTGAGGCTGACAGGATCAAATTTATACTTTGCTTTGCCTGCATTCACAATGTTCAGGAAAAGCAGGGAGTCTATAAGCCTTTTAAGACGTGCTGAATTACGCACAATTGCACCCATGGCTTTTTTCTGTTTATCATTAAGAGAACCCAATACCCCTTCATCAAGAAGTTCACTATAGCCTTTGATGCTGATAAGTGGAGTTTTGAGCTCATGACTTAAGTTTGAAAGGAATTCATCCTTCATCTTATCCATGGATTTCAATTCTTCATAGGCTATTGCAAGCTCCACCTCTTTCTTCTTACGCTCAGTGATGTCTTCTCCAGAACTGATAGTGCCCATAATACGGCCAATATCGTCCCTTAATACAACATCATGCCAAAGGATGAGCCTTTCTTCTCCTGCCCGTGTCTGCACATAGTTTTCCATGAACGGTGGCGGCGTCAGTTCGCCTGCAAGGATCTTCTTATAACTCTCTTTTGTTATGTTACGTACCCTATCAGGAAGGAAAGTATCAAACCAATTTTTACCTAGAACCTCATCTTCAGTATAGCCAAGAACTTCACAGGCTCTCCTGTTAACCAGCACAATATTCATATCAGTGTTAACCACACCTATAAGAGAACCTGCCACATCAAGATATTGATGAGCTTTATTCCTTTCTTTAATTACAAGTTCTTCAGCCTGCTTTAGATTAGATATATCGTAGACTATCGCGTGTATAGAAGCATGTTCTTTATATTTACAAACATTATGATGAAGATTAATGTTGACCCATTTAACACGACCGTCTATACGTACTATGCGATAGCTATGCTCACCTGAATATCCGGGAATATGAATAGCTTTTTCTGCATGGCGAACGAAAGAAGAGAGGTCATCTGGATACAATAAATGTGCCCAGTTAACTCTTCCTGAAAGAAAATCTTCACTTTCGTAACCTGTTATGCTCTGCACGGCACCTGCAATAAAACGTATATTGTAAAAGTTATCAGCCTGAAAAAAAATACCTTTGAAATTTTGCACAAAACAGGTGTACTTTTCTTCCATTCTGCGAACTTGCTCATCCAAACATTTTGAATTGGAAGCATCTTCAAGGATTAGAAGTAAGTTTTCGATCCCTTCTTCTGTTATCTTCAGAGGATAGACCTTCCAGCAATAGGTATATTCCCCATGAACTGTGATAAGAGGACAGTTGAAATCCATGTGAGACGAAAATGATTCATATAAAAGAAAATTACATTTTTCTTTTACATCAGCACGCATTTCCTCGGGAACAAATGCTTCAAACCAGTCTACACCCTTGACCTCAGAACCTTTGTAAGTTAAGATTGCAGATATGCTTGCACTCATATGCTTAACGCGCATATCCTTATCAAGCACGATCACCATGGCACCCATTGTTTCAAAACAAAATGCTGCTATTGAAGATGAACCGTTTTCAAGATCTTGAACTAACCTACGTAACACATCTGGACTCAAAGACGTGTGTGCATATTTTGCACATTGCGGATCAAAACTTTTGTTTACTTCGATCATGATAACAACAAAATTACCTTTGAAATGATTATAATAAACAATTAAATGTATAATCATATCTTATATATATCTTTCTGCATAGATTTTGTCTCTGCTACTTCTTTTGATGGAATTATTCACGTGTTTGACCCTATTAACAAGTATGACATTCCACAGGTACACACAAACGAAAATTAGACTGTAGCAGTGACTCCTGATATTACCTTACTTAATGGAGAGCGAAACCTAGTCAATTGTGCAACAATAACTATATATAAAGATAAAGCCTCTATAAACGTAATAGAATAAAAATTAATATATATTAATAACGACCAGATATCGCTTTACTAATTGGTGGAAAAATGGCTGAGAATTCCAGTGTAAACGAAGGGGAGAAAAAAGAAAGTCTGGAAAATGAATCTGAAAATCCGGAATCTGCAGCCTTTCTGAAAGTAACTGTAAACCAAGTTGAAAATGAAACTACCAGCTTACAACAAAAAGAGATGGATGAATCAGATAAGAAAAACATGGATAAAAATGGAAAAAAAGAAACTGATGCAGCTGATATTTCCATCTATCGTCCGAGAATAAAAACTCAAATCAGCGAGCAACAAATATATTGCAGCTCGCCATCAAAAACCGAAAATACAACCAATACAAATGAAAATTCTGAAGTTGAAAGAAAAACAGATCAAAGTGAAGCAGTATCAAAGATATTTAAAACTGGTGAAAGTGCAGAGTCCTTGCTAAAAGATATTGAAATACTGGTTCCACGCTCGTCTAAATTTGGAACTATCCACAATATTGAAGAGCAAAGAAAAATCGAGACCGTTAGTATCGATAAAGAACATAACTCTGAGCTTGGCATTTCCAATATTGAAACTAAAATGCTTCTTACAGAGCATAATCCAGAAATGTCGTGCGAGACTTTGATAGTATCGCATGAAAATCCAGATGGGGTTGCTTCACTTCTCACAGAGATAAACACGGAAAAAATATCAGTAACAGAAGAAAACATAAAAGAATCAGCAACAATCATTGCAAAGGAAACAGAAAAAAGTAAACTACCTGAAGCTGATGTTAAAAGCCAGATAACGGAAAAAACTGTTACAAGCGAATGTAAGGTATCTGAAGAAAATTTGAAAAAGAAACCTACAATCAAGGAAAAGATAAGCAGTCTATTCCAGAAGCAAGAAGAACAAATACAGAAATACGATCCTCAGATTCATGGCCAAATATCACATTTTCATGGATTGTCTGGCTATGAAGAAGTGGAACGCTACTGGGTCAACGAACCTTATACATTCGTAGTTATCCTGTTCAATACTGAACGTAACAATCATCTATACTATGTAGTAGAACCTGAATTGACCGATTTTGAAACAGTGTTCCTTACAGAGATCAAGGATCGCCTGAGAGATGTACTGCTTGTGGAAAAGGTGAGTGAAGAAACTGATAAAGAAAAAATACTGGACATGAAGATAGCCTCTATAGTGAAAGATTACGCTATTGAAGTTACACCTGCAATGCTGGCAAAGATCTCCTACTATATAAAAAGGGATTTTATATGGTTCAATAAGATCGACCCTCTTATGCACGATGATTCCATAGAAGACGTTTCAGGAAATGGACATGATGTACCTATCTTTCTGTACCATAGAAAACACACTAACATTGCAACAAATGTGATCTTTCATGAAGATGAACTCAACTCTTTCATAATCCAGCTTGCACAGAGAAGTGGAAAACACATATCAGTGGCAGAACCCATGGTTGATGCCGCCATGCCTGACGGGTCCAGGATCCAGATGACCCTAGGCACGTGCGTTACTGCTCATGGAAGTACTTTTACCATACGTAAGTTCAGCGAGGTCCCCATTACCCCTGTAGATCTTATTAAATGGGGTACATTCTCAGCAGAATCCATGGCTTATCTATGGCTATGTATTGAAAACAATAAGAGTCTGATATATGCAGGAGGTACTGCATCAGGAAAAACATCGTCCCTTAACGCTGTATCCCTGTTCATTCCCGAGAAAGCAAAGATCATTACCCTTGAAGATACACGAGAACTTAAATTACCTCACCCTAACTGGATACCTAGTGTGACGAGGGATTCTTTCACCGCAGACGAACGTGGAGCTGTGGATATGTACGATCTGCTAAAAGCTGCCTTAAGACAAAGACCAGAGTACCTGCTTGTGGGTGAAGTGAGAGGAAAAGAGGCGCTTACACTGTTTCAGGCAATGTCAACAGGACACACAACATTCTCCACAATGCATGCGGACTCCGTAGCTTCTGCAATTCATCGACTTGAGAACCCCCCAATCAGTGTGCCACGTACTATGATCCAGGCATTGGATATCATGAGCATCCAATCCCAGACTTACACCAAGGGTAAACGTGTTAGAAGAAATATCAAATTGGTAGAGATAACTGATATTGACCCAAATACCAGAAATATTCGCACTAACGATATTTTTGTATGGGATTCTGAAAGGGACCTGTTCATAAGGACAGGAGAATCCAAAGCTCTCATGGAAATAAAATTACGTAGAGGCTGGACAAGTTTAAAAGTAGACCAGGAACTGCGTAACAGAAAAAGAATATTGGAGTACATGGTGAAAAATAACTACACCGATTTTAAGACAATCTCTGACACCATCAATGCATACCAGTCTGCACCTGAAAAGCTCCTGAAGAAACTGAACCTCGAATAGATATACAGCAGGTCGCATCATGAATAACAGTAATAAAGAGATCGATACGGCCAATAACAATGAAAAAAAGGTATCAGAACATGTGGATGAGCAGGGCTTTCAGCAAGGTGAACAAGTTTTAGAAAGGCCTGTGACAAAGGCTGAGACTGCATCCCGGAAAAATACATCCAAAGGCTCCAAAATCCGAATTAAAGATCTTCTTACGTCTTTCTCTTCACATGGAAAAAGAAATACGAAGAAACCTCGTGAGTCTTTTATTGAAAATAAGTTAACCTTTTATTTGAATATACTTAAGAAGATACCTCTTGTGATCCTTGGTGACAAGATAAAGGAGAAAAAGGGGAGCTATGCTAATCTGCAGATTCAGCTTAAGCAAGCCCGTATTCCGATATCATATGAGATGTATATCTCTAATGCTATTTTCTATTCCCTGTTATGCGGTATTACGGGTGCTATCCTTGGATTGTTTATGGCGTACACCATAATATCCGTGATAGGACTTCCTGCACAGATCACACAACTTACCTTCAGTCAATCCACGGCCTGGTTATTACAATTCAAAGAGTTGTTCATTGCCCTTTTAATAATAGTATTTTCCACTATATCCCTGGGTGGAGTAACGTATGCTTTGTTTATGATGTACCCAGGCTTCCAGGCAAGCGAGAGAAAGGGTAAGATAAACAGACAACTGCCATATGCTGTAACCTTTATGTATGCTATGAGCAAGGGAGGCATGAATATAATCGATGTATTCAGAGCCCTTGCAAAATCAGTGAATACTTACGGGGAAGTTTCACTGGAAGTAGATTCAATTGTCAGGGACATGGATTATTTCGGCCATGACCTAAGAACAGCTCTGTCCAATGCATGTGCAATCACGCCCTCCGACCGATTCCAGGACCTCATGTATAATCTACTTACGGTGATAGACAGTGGTGGAAGCATTCCAAAATACTTCCAGGATAAGTCCGAAAACTACCTGCAAAAATCACAGACAGACCAGAAAGGATTTCTGGAAACATTGGGACTGCTGGCCGAATCTTATGTAACAGCCTTTGTAGCTGGTCCTCTGTTTATTATTATAATGGGCGTCATGATGGCAGTGATGGGATCTGGCACTACTACTATGATATACGCTGTAATCTACGGCGTACTACCCGTGGGTTCAGTGATGTTTGTGGTCATGATCAGTATAATCACTCCCAGTGAGATGGGAGAACCTGAACTCTTGCCTACACGTACAGCACTTAAACATGAGATACCCCAGGTTCCCGAGGATCTGCAACAGGAATTCGATGAGAATGGAGTACTTATCGAAGAGAGCGAGGAGAAGGTAAAGCAAAGGCAATACTATGAAGGCTTTATCAAATCGAAAAAGCAGCTCAATTTGAAGAACACATTAAAAAATCCTCTTGCACCTATGTTTGCTAATCCCCTCTTCTCTGCAGCAGCAACAGTGCCTCTTGCATTGCTTGTACTTATGGTACCTTTTGTGCTTAACATGCATAGTATTGTCAGTCCAGCACAAATGGTGGATTTCATTGACGACAAGCTTGTTCTTGCACTTTTCATAGTTCTGATCCCCTTAGCCATATTCCATGAGATCAAGAACATGAAGAAGAAAAAGATAGAGAACAATTTTCCTGATATGCTGAAAAAGCTGGCAAGTACCAATGAAACTGGTATGACCCTGAGAGACTCTATACACCTGATGGCTAAATCAGATACAAATGCCCTGAGTAAGGAAATAAAGAAGATATGGAATGATATTACATGGGGACTTGACATTAACGATTCTTTGATACGTTTTGCTAACAGATTGAAAACACAGGTAATTACCCGTTCTCTTTCTCTTATTACGAAGGCAAACGATTCCAGCGGAGATATAGGAGAAGTGCTTATTGTTGCTGCAAGGGATGCTGCCTCCGAACAGGCCATGCGCCGTGAAAGAAGCATGAGCATGATGATATATATTGTGATAATTTACATATCTTTTTTAGTGTTCGTAGGTGTGATATTTGTTATTTCCACTACATTCCTTACTGAAATGGCTGCAGCCGGTGAGAAAATGGCAGCGTCGGGATCTTCAGGGGGCTTCCTGGGAAGTTTTGACCTTGATGCCTATACCCAGTTATTCAAACACGCAGCCCTTATCCAGGGACTTAGCTCAGGACTTATGGCCGGGGCTATGGGAGAAGGAAGTGTGATGTCCGGACTCAAACATTCAATAATCATGATGACCATTGGTTTTATTATCTTCACACTATTCATCTGACCATATCAACTTTTATGCATTGCACTGGTTGTAGTAAAAGATGAAGATAGCAGGAATAGATGAAGCCGGAAAGGGACCTGTGATTGGTCCTATGTGCATAGGTGGAGTACTTGCTGATAAAGAAAAGCTAGATTCTCTAAAGAACCTGGGAGTAGCTGATTCCAAAAAACTCGCACCGAAGAAAAGAGAACATCTAGCACATCAGATAAGGAAATATGCACAAAAGGTCTTCATTTTTGAAGTATCTCCCTCGCAGATAGATGAGCTGCGTAAGGTCATGACCATGAATCAGATAATGGTCCTAGGATTTTCAAGAGTACTTGAAGAATTACAGCCTGATATGGCTTATGTCGATGCTGCAGATGTGAATGCAGCAAGGTTTGGGACTAACCTTAAAGCACAATATGCAAAAAAGTATCCTGAAAAAGCTAATGAACTGTCAGTGGTTTCTGAGCACCAGGCGGATGCAACATATCCCGTAGTATCAGCCGCTTCTATTGTGGCTAAGGTTAGAAGGGATGAACTAATAAAAGAACTTGGAAAGAAAATCGGCATTGATTTTGGTAGCGGTTATCCTTCAGATCCAAAGACACAGCGGTTCCTGGAGGACTGGAGCAGGGAACATGATACTCTGCCAGAGTTTGTCAGGCATTCCTGGAAGACCGCTGAGAATGTACTAAAAAGAAAATAGATTCAGGCAGAACCTGTTATGCAATCTGCCATGGACTGGAATACTTTGAGACCATCCTTTGAGCCCAGGATCTCCTCAGAAGCTCTTTCCGGATGTGGCATCATACCCAGTACATTTCGGGAAGTGCTGACAATCCCTGCGATATTCTCCTGTGAACCGTTAGGGTTTACCTCATCAGTAATATGGCCTTCTGCATCCACATATCTGAAGACTACGAGATCATCGTTCTCCAGCTGAGACAGAGTAGCCTCGTTGGCATAAAAATTTCCTTCCATATGGGCTATGGGAATGCTTACTACTTCTCCTTTTCTAAACCTGGAGGTGAATGGAGTTTCTGTACTTTCCACACGCAGGCAGGTAGGCTGGCATCTAAACTTGGGATACATGTTAGTTGTTAGAGCGCCTGCAAGCAGCCCAGATTCGGTCAGTACCTGAAAGCCATTGCATATCCCAAGAACGGGCTTCCCCTCCGCAGCCAGTTTCTTCACTGATTCCATTATTGGAGTACGAGCTGCTATAGCACCGGCCCTGAGATAATCGCCGTAAGAGAATCCGCCTGGGATCACTACGCCTTCAAAACCTGAGAGGTTTTCTTCTTTGTACCATACAAGTCTTGCATCCAGACCCACAACATCTTTCAGGACATGAAGTACATCCTGATCGCAGTTACTGCCGCCGAACTGGACAATGGCAATGGTCATCAGATTTCCCTCAAAGTAATTGTATAATTGTGTATTATTGGATTTGCAATGAGCTTCTGGCACATTTGTTCCACATTCTCTCTTGCATCATGGATGTTCTTTGATTCAAGTGTAATGGTGTATTTCTTTGAAGTTTTAACGCTTTCCGGAGTATATCCCAGATGTTCCAGTGCTCTTTTAATAGTAGTGCCCTCCGGATCAAGCATACCGGATTTTAATTCGATGATAACATCAGCTTCATATCTCATTGTATATCCTCAGTTGGGTTAGTTGCTATAGTATGACAGACTACGCAATTAAAAATAACGCTTTATCTTCCAAACCTTAAAGAGCGTTCTGCCTGTATCAACCTCTGCAAAGAAGTGATATGGGTAAGAACAACTATCAAAACAATTGCTGCAACTAGATATCCTGTGAAAGCACCCAGGACCAGAAGTATCATCCTTTCTGGTCTTTCTGCAAAGCCAATGTTCATGGATTTTGCACCTGCTGCCTCTGAACGTGCCCTGGTATAACTTACGAGATACGACCCAATAAGTGCAAGAGAACACCAGAGCCAATCAGGGATTAAGAACAGCTGATGTGACACGATATTCCTGCTGAGCAGGCCATAAATAATACCTACAAAGATAATACCATCTGCATAGCGATCACATACAGAATCCAATACAGCTCCAAAGGCTGTAATTCTATTTGAAGCTCTGGCCACTGCACCGTCTAGTACATCAAAAATACCGCTGAGAAGGATGAACACTCCACCCAGCACTACATAGCCTCTGGCAAAGATCATTGCTGTTACAATGCTTACAGCAAGACCTATAATTGTAAGCATGTTCGGAGAAACAGGTATTCCTTTGGCCAGTGGTAATATGGATATCCTTATGGTGTTTTTTAACTTATTGAGAATAATGTATCCCTCGCTGATCTCATACAATTTTGACAATAATATTATTTTAGTTGTCGGTATGAACAGAAGCAAACAACTGTGTAAAACCGTTCTATGATAATGATGAGAAGTATTATACAATCAAACATAGAAAACATTAAATAGTATTTTAAGCGATTTTCACCTGATGCTGGAACAAGAATGGTGGTATATCCATCCAGGGTCTAGTTGATCAAACGCCCAGCAAGAGGTAACAAAAATGAGACCTGAGCGTAATATGGTGGTTTGCGAGAACGGCAATATAGTAATGAAGAAGATTGCTTTGTCCTACAGAAAAGAGAATGGGGAAGAGATCTTTTTACTGGACACAGAAACAGTGGTGGAGGAAAAGCCAAAATGCCGGACTGCAGATGAACTTTACAAGCACATAGAAGAGAATTTCATCAACATCGGATTGCTTAGAAAGGTTGATATGTCCGGTATGAGTGAAGAGAAGGCAAGGGAACTCATGATGAAGAAGCATGAAAAGGAAGAAAAGTTCCTTAATGCTGGTGCAGAGAGAGGGTTCAAACTCGCAGAAGACATAGATCCTGATGACATCCTAAGGTTCTATGTATCATTAACTCCCGAGGAAAGGGTCCAGTTTAACTGTAATCCTTGATCCTGAACCTTTTCCTCACAGGATCTTAGATGCCTGGAGATCAGATACGATAGATTATTAGCAAGGAACCGCATTTATCCTGCTGGTCCGATAAGGAATCAACAGGAACAGAAAAATGTGCGGCATTACTGGCTTTTTTAATAAGGAAAACGCTGCTGAACTTACATTCAGGGCTTTGCATATACTGGCAGATCGCGGAAAAGATGGGACAGGAGCTGCAGGAAACGGGTGGGTGGAATATGAGCATATTCCTGAGAACCTGCACCTTCCGCATGAGAGCAATATCATTGGCCACACCCTACACTCCATGGTTAATTTTACCAGACAGCCGCTTGTTTATGAAGGCATCTTTGCATCAAATTGCGAGATATACAACTGGAAGGAACTGGCAGAATCAGTCCATATCGATGCCTCCAATGATTCGGATATGCTTGTAAAGCTCATAGAGCAAAGGCTGCACGATGACAATGTGAATACTTCAGACCCCGCAGCAGTGATGAGAAATATCAGCGACACTCTGGACATGCTCAGAGGTGTTTTTGCATTTGTGTACTGGTGGGGAGGTGTAGTTTATATTGCAAGGGACATCATCGGTCTTAAGCCTCTCTGGTATAGCCTTTCAGAGGGCTTTGCTTTTGCTTCTGAGAAAAAGGCATTGAAGGCTACAGGCTATATGGATATAAAAGAACTCAACCCCAGGGAGATCCTGGCTTACGATATCCAAAATGGAACGTTAGAACGTTACACCCGGAATTTCTTTTTCATATCCCCTCAGCATGAAGACACATTTGAGCAAATAGCAGAACAAGTGCAACAATTGCTTGAAAATGCTGTCAATATCCGGTTTCCGGACGAACCCTTCGGGATACTGTTCTCCGGCGGCCTGGATTCCACAATCCTGGCTTATATGTGCAAGAAGATGGGGAAAGTACCTGGAAAGGATTTTAAATGTTACAGTGCGGGCCTGAAAGACGTGCAGGAGCCTCCGGACATAGAATACGCAAAGAAGGTGGCGGAAGCACTCGAGCTGGAGCTTGTGGTGCACCAGATCGACCTGGAACAGGTGGAGGAGTACCTAAAGACTGTGGTGCCACTTGTGGAGGATACGAATGTCCCAAAGGTTGGTGTGGCACTGACTATGTACACTGCCTGCAAGGCGGCAAAAGAGGATGGAATGCGTGTGATGTTCTCCGGCTCAGGGGCAGATGAGCTGTTCGCCGGATACGACAGGCATAAACGTTCCACTGACATCAGCAGGGATTGTTATGCCGATATTCTGAAGATCTACGAGAAGAACACCTACAGGGACGATGTTGTATCCATGTACAACAACATCGAGATGCGAGTGCCTTATCTTGACAGGAGGTTCGTGGAATATGGGCTTAAGATACCTCCGGCTTTCAAGATAAAAGAACAGGAGAACAAGCTAATCCTGCGCAGAGTAGGAGAAAGGCTTGGTATACCTGCAGAGTTCACCCAAAGGAAGAAACAGGCAGCACAGTATGGCAGCCGGTTCGATAAGGCCATCGACAAGCTCACCCGAAGAGCAGGGTATGAAACCAAAACCAATTACCTGAAACAATTCTATGATTATCCTAACCTGAAACTGGGAGTGCTGTTCAGTTCAGGCAAGGACAGCAACTATGCCATGTACATCATGCAGCAGCAGAACTATGCCATTGAGTGCCTGATCACCATAAAGAGCATCAATCCTGATTCTTACATGTTCCATACCCCTAACATTGGCCTGGCGCAATTGCAGGCAGAGGCTATGGGTATCCCTCTGATAGAGCAGATTACCCTGGGAGAGAAGGAAAGCGAACTGGAGGATCTGAAAAAGGCCATTCTTCGGGCCAAACAGGAATTTGGCATAGAAGGAGTTGTTACCGGAGCCCTGTACTCCAATTACCAGCGGGAGCGGATCGAGCGGATATGCGATGAACTGGGACTCAAGGTATTTTCTCCTCTGTGGCATATCGACCAGGAAAAGGAGATGAAGCAGTTGCTTGCCCTGGGTTTCAGGTTCATTTTCAGCAGTGTGGCAGCCTACGGCCTAAACAGCAAATGGGTCGGGCGCATTATTACGGAAAACGACATAGAACGCCTTGTGAAGCTTAACGAGAAGATAGGTCTCAACGTTGCAGGTGAAGGCGGAGAGTTCGAAAGTTTCGTAATAGACGCACCTATGTATAAAAAGAAGATCGAGATCCGCGAATTTGAGGTCATCGAACTTGACGAGTACACTGCAAAAGTTGCCATCACAGATGCTGTGCTGGTGGATAAGACTGAAAACATACACCACCTATGAGAATGGAAATACTGTTCTCTCCATAATTGCTAACGATATTAAAAGCATTTATAGTAATTGCAGGGAATGGAGTGTATTGGAATTTACGATGGTGATGCCCAGTTTATGGGAACTGGATAGTGCTACAAGTAGAAGGAGAGATGCGATGTACGATCATCCTGACAGATCAGGAAGGTACACCGGGAAGGACTATTAGAAGCATTTGAACTATCTGGGAAGGAATTACACAGCAAAGGAAACTATCGAGAAAATTGACAGGATTTTATGGAGAAAAGGATGTAGGCTGTTAATTCTTACAGCCATCTTCATACTCTGATGAACTCTACATAGACAAATCCGATCGTCATCAGCAGGAAGAACAGCAGACCTGCCCAGCTTAGCACTTTAAGGAAAAGACTGGGGCGCTCTTCAACCGGCACGTTGCTGCCGTTCATCACCTTATAGTTAATGTAAGCTAGGATCGGCGAGGTAACAAAACTTACAATTGCAGCAAAACTCAACAGTTGCAGCAGGTTACTGACAAAGAAAAGCACGATAATACAAGCTGCAAGTACCGAAAGGATAATGGTGAGCTGGAAGATTTTCTTGAAACTCCTGGAAAAGCTGGCATTGAGCAAGGTACAACTTGCGGCCAGAGAGCGCGGATAACCATCAACACAGGTCATGGTGGTACTGAACATGGTGGAAAAGGCAGCAGTTAGGATCAGCGGTTTCGACCAGTCACCAATATTGACTGAGTACAGGTTGACCAACTGCTGACTGAAAGCAGTTCCACCCATAGCAAGTTCTTGACCGGATCCAAACATAATGAGCTTGCCGAGTGCGACAAAGGCTATAGCCATGACGACAGCTACGATGTAGCCGACGTAAAAATCAATGGATGTCTCTCGAGTTGTGGCAAAATGACCGGTCTCTTCTTCACGGCTGAACATCCACAGACTTGACCATGCTGACAGATCTATAGGCGCTGGCATCCAGCCCAGCAGCATTATTAGGAATGGAAAAGCCTGCCATGTCCAGGCGCTGGGACCGACAAAGTCCGGCGATGCTACCGAGCCATGAGAAAAAGCCAAACCCAGTGCAAACAGGGTGCTCACGCTGAAGAGGACAACTATTAATTTGGCGGCTTTATCCAGTAACTTGTAGTGTCCTACAAGAATGAATGCTGCACAAATAACCATTATGCCAACCGTAAAAGCAGGAATATTGCTGCCATCAAACCCGTAACCTGCAAACAGCGTACCGCTGAGCATGGCAACCCCTGCCGTGTTGATTATCCCTGTTAGAATATTGATGCCAAGAAAGATGTAAACATAGGCAATGCCCTGTCGTTTATAGCCTGCCAGGAGGCTTTCGCCAGTAGCGGCTGTGTATCGCTGGCCGTACAGAAAGAACGGGTACTTGAAAAGATTGGCTAGCAGAATCAAACTGATTAGACTCCAGCCGTATAAAGCTCCTGCCTGAGTCGACCAAACCAAGTGCGAACCGCCAATAGCTGCACAAGCTACCAGGATACCTGGCCCTATAGCCTTGAAGAGATTAGCACGACTTCCATAATTCACGAAAATGTCTGCGCCCATTGCTTTAAACAGACTGGTGTGGCCGGGTGGATACTCTGAAGCCACAGACACGGTTGCTTCAGTGGTTGATTGTACTTTTGTCATGATCGATCCTCCAAGTCATTTACAGATATCATTTTCAATCGTTTGTTAAATT
>DAKU01000013.1 GCA_002508425.1 Methanosarcinaceae archaeon UBA470 | reverse complement strand
GCAGATAGCGACTATGCAGATCGTATTAGTGAACTGCGCAGACTGACGTTCCTTACAAATTCAGATGCTCACTCCCCAATAGTTAATAAGCTTGCCCGAGAATTTACACAATTAGAAGTGCCCGAAGTTACTTTTGAAGGACTTGAAAAAGCGATATTGAGAAAAGAAGGCTATGGCCCTACACTTAATGTAGGGTTTTATCCCCAGGAAGGCAAGTACAATGAATCTGCCTGCATTAAATGTTTTACTCACTACACTATGCAAGAAGCAGTGCAACTGAAATGGAAATGCAGTAAATGCAGAGGCCAGATCAAAAAAGGTGTACGAGACAGAGTTAGCGAACTTGCAGATCTTGATGAACCGCATCATCCTGACCATAGGCCACCCTACGTGCATCTAGCACCTCTTTCTGAAGTGATAATGATGGCTTTAGGGCATGCCAGCATTAATACTAAAGGAGTACAAACAGCCTGGAACTCACTGGTTGAAAGATTTGGCAGTGAAGTAAACGTACTCCTGGACGTTCCCGCTGAAAAAATGGATTTTGTGGATCGCAAAATAGTAAATGCTATCTTGGCCTTTAGGAAAGAGGAAGTTGTCATCCATCCTGGCGGCGGAGGCCAGTACGGTTGGCTGGAATTACCTGCAAATAGAAAAGATGACAATACACCATCGAAAACTGAAAATAAACGCACTGATAAAAAGGATAAACAGAAGTCTCTGTTCGAGTTCTGAGCACGATATCTATATAAAAGATTAATACCTTCAAGTTCGCAGTAGCAGTGCCGAGGTGGCAGAGCGGACCAATCCAACGGAGTAAATGCCCAGGAGTCTATATGCGATCGGCTCGAGACCGGTTTCCCCTGATGGGGTGCTTGGGTTCGAATCCCAACCTCGGCGTGAAAAACATTTCATTGCTCAATACTCAACTTATTGTTCTTGAAAGAAAATCTAATGATGGAGCATGTGCTATGCAACTGCAAAACAATACAGAAAGCTAAAGCAGTAATCACACCCTTCTTCATACAAGAAAGCCATTTTTTGTAGATTTGCTATAAAGGGTTCATTTGAACCATCGCTGTATCACCCTTAATAGACATACCAGACATTGGCCTTTGGATAATCCCATAATTATTTTCAACTTTCATTTTGACTTGGAACCCCGACCTTTAGTATAATCCATAAGATTAAGGTATATTAAAATATATATATATATATATAGAACTATAAAAGATATAATTAAATGAATAATTTTTAAGACAAAAAAGAGGGAAGCATGAAAATACGCAACAAAACATTAGCGATCCTTGGGATTACTTTCATGTTCCTACTTTTCTTTTTGATGATAACCACCGAACAAATCATGGGAAATAGCTTTGAACAGCTTGAAGAAAAAGAGACATCAGAGAACGTTGCAAGAGCAATTGAAGCATTGGATACAAAAATAGATACATTAAATCTTATGGCGCGGGATTATGGAGCATGGGATGATACATTCTATTTTGTGCAGGGAGAAAATGATGGTTATATTAATGAAACTCTCAGCCCGTCCATTATAGCTAATCTCGAAACTAATATGATCCTATTCTATGATTCGTCACGAGATCTTTACTATGCTACAGGAGTAGATATTGAAAGTGCCGAGGAAAAAAAGATCTCATCTTCAATGATAGAATATATCACTGAAAGCGATGTACTATTCTCTCCCTCCGGAAAACAGCGAATATATGGCATAATAAATTCTCCTGAAGGACCATTACTTATTGCTTCTCATCCGATTACAAAAGCCCAGGACGAAGGAACTATTGCTGGAACAATTATATTCGCAAGGTATCTGGATGCTTTGTTGATAGAAGAACTTGAAGATACAACCCGGATGTCATTGAATATAGAGCCTTTAAATAAAGATGAAGTGGCATTACATTCAATAGGATCTGCCTCTGGCCAAGGGAAAGAAATTTCCTATTATCGAATCAACCAAACAACTATTGTAGGTACAACTATACTGGAAGACATTTATGAAAAACCTGCATTGACCTTGGACGCTAAAATGCCAAGAGAGATCTATATGCAAGGGAGATCAGCAAAATATTATGTGTTCTGTGCGATTCTTGCCATTGGATTGATCTACGGCTTTGTTCTCAGCGTATCACTTGAAAAATCAGTTTTATCTCGCCTTTTCTTGCTTAGTAAGAACCTTACGAAGATTACTGAAGATGGATCTTTGTCTTCTCGCGTAGAGATTGAAGGAGATGACGAACTGCATGATCTTGCAGAGAATATTAACTACATGCTCCAGAGCCTCGAAGAAAAAGAAAATACTATTAAGACGCTGAATATACTCGAATCAAGCCTTGAATCAATAGATCTCGGGATAATGGTAGTGGACATGAATTCGAACATGATCATGAACCAGAAATTTATAGATATGTGGGAAATAGATGTAATTTTAATGGCAGAAAATGATGCTTCAAAGATACTCGAACATATAATCTCAATAACAAGTCTAACTGATGAAAGCACCTTAAAAGTAGCGCAGCTTCAAACTGCTTCCAAAAGAAAACGTATAACTTTGACTCTCAAAAATGACAAGATATACGACTGGTATGTTGGCTCCGTACTCCACAATGAAACAGTGATAGGTACAATGTACTGCACCACTGACATTACAGACAGCGTGAAACTTCAAACAATTGAAAATGAAAACAAACAGAGATTAGAAACGATATTCTCCAATATCATTAGCGGAGTTATTCTTATCGACACAAAGACTCACAAGATAGTCGATGCTAATCCCATTGCTGAAGAACTAGTTGGTTTACCCAAAGAGCAAATAATTGGCCACATATGCCACAATTTCATCTGTCCTACAGAAATAGGGAAATGCCCCATCACTGATATAGGACCAACAGTTGACAGATTGGAACGCGTGCTAATAAACAAGGATGGTAAAAAGATACCTATACTTAAGTCTGTAATACCTGTAAAGATTTCCGGCACAGACTACCTTATTGAAAGTTTTGTGGACCTTACCAAAATTAAAGACGCTGAAAAAAGCTTGTTCCAGGCCAAGATAGCTGCCGAGACAGCTAATCGTGCCAAAAGTGAATTCCTTACGACTATGAGCCATGAACTGAGGACGCCCCTAAACTCCATCATAGGTTTCTCCGATCTGATGTTAATTGGTAGTGTTGGAGAGATGACAGACACGCAGAAGAAATTCCTGGGCAACATTTCCACGAGCGGGAAAAATTTGCTATCTATCATAAACGGTATCCTTGACATCTCCAAGATAGAAGCAGGTAAAATGGAGTTGAAGTATGAACTGTTCAGCCTACATACCACAATGGATGAGTTAAAACAACTTGTATCTCCTCTTGCGGATAAGAAAGAAATTCAACTTGAATTTTCGAAAGATGAAAAACTTGAAAAGATATACGCAGATAGGATGAAACTTAAGCAGATCCTATTCAATCTTGCAAGCAACTCTATAAAATTCACTCCAAACGGCGGAAACGTAACTATTTCCGTAACCAAGACTCAGGATAAAGCGCAATTCGCTGTAAAAGATACAGGCATAGGAATAACCGAAGAAAATAAGGGTAAATTATTTACACCTTTTACACAGCTTGATTCCGGCCTGAGCCGCTTTTATGATGGAACTGGGATCGGGCTTTTCCTAGTAAAACAATTTGTAGAGATGCATGGAGGAAAGATATGGTTTGAAAGTGAAGTTGGGAAAGGTACAGTTTTCACCTTTGAGTTACCTTTGAAGACTGGAACTTCTGCGGATACAAAATAGAGCTGTAATCAGAATTAAAAGGCTTGATATGGCTTTCAAGAGACCCTAGACATCGACTGTTTCATTTTCTGCTGGAAAAAAGTGAGGGGGAAGTTATGAAACCAACCCACATAAAAAAATACCTTATTAAATAAGGATTTTATTTATTAATAACTGCCCACAACATGTAATTTCCAGCGAAATCCTTTTTAAATAGTATAATATAATAAAATGTAATGGAAATATACTACACATACACAATTATTTATTTAATATGTGGGTTATATTCCCTATATGATGCTATTCACGTTGAATCAAAAATTTCTGCAACACTTACACGATACCATGAATAAGCAAAAGCATCGTTTACACATTTCATCCTAATTATCTAATGCATTTGACTCTCCGGAAAATGTACATCATAATAAATCGATGAGGCGATGATGTGTTCGAAAACAGTATTCAAGAAAGGAAAGCCCACAGTGAGAAGTACTTAAGTATTCTCCAAAAGTCTCTGGATATTGTATTCTGGTCTGCAACATATCCTGAGCTTAAACTCCTTTACATCAGTCCCTCAGCTGAAGAAATCTTTGGATTTAACCCACAGAAACTTATAACCAAAAACAAGCTCTGGCATCAACATGTGCACCCTGATGACATGCACATTGTAGAAACTGCGA
>DAKU01000156.1 GCA_002508425.1 Methanosarcinaceae archaeon UBA470 | reverse complement strand
ACATGCCTGAAAGCAAGGAAAGACAGCGCAGTATTAGGCATTATGAAAATGCCCATAATCGGAACCAGTAAAAGAGCAAGTATCGCAACTGCCGAAGATACATACACCATGAGCAGGATCGCCAGCAATGTCAGCAGGGCGAATATTACCAGCGAGAAAGCGGAGTACATAATGTCCATGGTATCCTCATAGCATATTTTGGTTAAAATATCTATATCTTATTATTAATATATTATTTATATACTTTTCTTATTAAAAAAAGCACTGCTACAGGTATCATCGATACAATACAGAACAATCCCACAAAAGAAGAAGCAAGAAAACCTGCAGCCTGCACGTTTGTAAGTTCACTGGCCTGCGTTTCCTGTACTGTAGAAGTAATGCTAGAAGCTTCAGCTTTATCAGTTCCTTTATCTATAGCTTCCCTATCAATGTACATCTCTACTTGCTGCGAGTAAACGGTTACTTCTTTCATCTGTTTATCAGTATAATCAACCTCAAATTCAGGCAGTGTATATTCCCCGGCTTCTGAAAATACAATCTCATAGCTTTGCTGGGCTATCTCTCCGGGTGCAAGTTTACCCGACCACTCCGGGCTACCACTAATAATATCAGCTTCCGCGTGTACATTGTCATGTGCACTGATCTGAACTTCTTCGTCACCTTTGTTTGATATCTGCACAGTTACAGCAACAGTTTCTCCTTCCATAGCATATTCGCTACTCACTGACTTCTCTGCCACTACATAGGAACCATTCACTAATACCTCTGGGGCAAGGCCCGTTACTTCATACATATTTCCATTATCTTTCCAGGTAGCAACGGCATTTCCTAAAGTGAAATTACCAGGGATGCTCGGGCTGACAATATAAGTAACTTCGTTTGTAGTATGAGGATCTATTTGCATCTCCCACTCAAGCTTTTGTGTGCCTTCTAATTCAAAAGATTCCGGTACGCTATCGGTAACTGTTAATTTTATGGGTATATCGTTCGTATTCTTCAGTTTAAGGTTGACTTTTAGTTGTTCATGTGTGGAAGCAATAGTTTTTCCAGAGAGACTTTTATTCCCATTGATTGCCTTAGTTATGGATATGTAAGGTCCTACAAACAACTCCTGAGTATCGGTTGCATGGTACGCATCTCCAAAGTAATCACTACCCGATACCTCTGTGGTGACAGATATGGTTCTTCCTGCTGCTGCAGCAGGGACCTCAAGACCCAAGTCTAATGCCATTGTTTGCAGTGGTGTCAGAGTATCCAATGACAATGTTTGTTCACTAAATACACCTTCAGTAGCTTTGTTCTCTATTTTGATCCCTCTTAGAGACAAAGTACCATTGTTGGTTAGCCTCAGAACGCAGGAAACAGGTTCTTCAGCTTCAAAAGTATCATTTAAAGAAGACAAAGCTACATTCACATCTGGTTTTCCAGGTCTGTATGTCTCAATAAATGCCTGTGATTTGGCTGTATTTATATAAACCAGCCTGATCATGAATGCGTTGTCATATTTTTTGTAGTCCCGCAAAGCAAACAAATTCTCATACTTCCCGGATGGAGATGCAACTGAGATATTCACCTCTTTACTGGAGACGTTTGTCAATGAGATTGCATAGGCTCCATCCTGCACCACATCTCCTTTTGATAGTGAGACCTTAGATGTTGACAACACCCATACCTTTTCAAACTCATGCCCATACACAGCTACAGAGATTTTTCCCGATGCAATAGCAGTTATTTCGATCTTAAGATCATTGTCATATATTTTCTGGCTGTTGGGGCCTGCATCTACATAATACTCTTTTTTGAAGTCATTGTTCTTGTATACGAGGATCACAGCAGATGGCTCTGTAGCTTCCTGGTCAAGGCTATAGACCTTCAAGGTGTATCTTTCAATACTAGCCTTCTCCCCAGGGCCAAGCTCAAAACTGCCCTTATATACCCAAATATCTTCATGCTGAAAATCATATGCGCTGCTGGGATAAATAAAAACTAGCAATATTATCATAAAAAAAGTAAAAACAATATGTGCCGTTCTTTTCATATCAGACCTTCATATGTTGTTTTTGTACTACCTTGGTCAGCAGCCACAGTAGCAGGACAGCAAGGCACATGTATCCTGCAATCCATGTAAAAGCTTCCAGACCTCTTATGCTGTCAAGTGAAAGCCTTGAAACAAGATTAAGAGGCGAATTAGTGTACAGGTATGATGACATGAACAGCAGTATCAATATCAGTGAATAGAACAATTGGGCTGTTCCTCTTTCTCTGCACAATACAGCTATAATACTTCCCGAGGTGGCCAATATCAGGGACACTATTGTCACTATAAGAAGTATCTCAATAAAATTATCGATATGTATCCCATTAAGGCTCAGCAGCAATATCCATGCAATAGACTGCACAGGTGCAATGGCAGTCGCTACCAGCGTTTTTCCTCCTACAATATCAAGGAATGATACCGGGGAAGCAAGCAGCAACTCCAGGGTCTTGCGTTCAAATTCTTCGGTTATCATATCAATTACAAGTCCCCCGGATATGAACGCAGGAGTGAACATAAGTAATGGCAGAAGCGCTACATAGATGAATTCCAGTTTACTGGAGGATGAACCTTTATTCCCCCGCATTATCTGAATATCAAGAGGTGTGTAGCCATCAAGTCGTGCAGTTCTCAAGCTTCTTACACTTTGCTCGAATTTCTCAAGTGGCTTTTTCAACTGTAGGGAAACAATAGTTGCTTTGAGTTCGGATCTGGGTAAATATATGTCCAGATTGATCAGATTATTGCCTTCAGCCGTTTCATTAGGTATGTTTATGATAGCATCTATTTTCCTGTCATAGAAGTCAGTGTATGCTTCCCCAAAATCTGCATACTGAACAGGCTCGAGATCGCTTATTTTCATCAGCTTGAATAGTTCTCCTTCGTTGTCTCCAATAACCCCTATCTTTGATTCTTTCATTTGCATGCCTTGCAGAGCCATAGGGTCATAGAAGGATGTAAGGCCTACAACAAGGAAGGCAGAAAAGGAAGCAATGAACAACTGGACAAGTACGGAAAGCATGAATGTCTTTTCAAGCAAAAGACCTCTGTATTCCCTTCTGGCAATGGACATTATCTTTTTCGGGTACACTTTTGTCTTATCCAAAAAGAATCCCCCTGAGCAGGTAAGTATTGTACATAGTATGTATCGCCGTTGCCACTAAAAGGAAAAATACATAATATCGGTGACCGGTAAAGTGCATTCCCAAAGAAGTGACTGCAGTGGTTGTTACATGTAATAATAGAGGTATCAGAAGCAATGCTCCCATTGTCATTACTGATCCGAATGCTGACGATGCTATGGGTGCAAGAGTTATCACAGATACGAGTTTCTCTCCAAAGAAGAATCCACCACCTGCAAGTAATGCAAGCATTCCTGCAGTTTTCAGGTCCGCTGGTTTTAACCTTCTTTTCATGATGGTGTAGATTCCTATAGATTTTGCTATTTCTTCCACCAAGGCCGAGAGTACTATCATTGCAATAATTGAGTAAGGAAGAGGCAGGTTAAAGAGCATCACTATCAGCATCAGTTGGGCCATGTATACAAAAGGAATTGATACAATGCTAAGGGCAAATACGGAACCTAATGGTGAAGACAGGAATGTTTCCATACAATCCACAACTTTTTCGGGGATCGTCTTCTGGCTGAAAAGATCCTCTTCTCTGAAAATGGCAGTGCCAAAACCATAAAGGCTCAATGAAACGAGATAAAAGGGCAGTGTAGAGAATACATACTTTCCAAAACTGATATTCCCCTTTTCTATCAGGTTCACTATAAGCGTCATTGGTGATATCGAGCTTACTGTATGCACATTTGCGAACATTGCAGGGAAGAATATGTATCCAGAAACGATCACCGAGAAGAATACCATAGCAAATGTCAGTTCTTTGAAGCTGCGGGAAAATATGGCTGCTATGAAAGATAATGAAAAGAACAGAAGCAATACGGGAAATATCACTGCTATCATTGCAAGGGCTGTTCCCAATTCATGGATATCTGAAGGACTTTCTATGTAAAGAGATATTATGGATAGCAGGAGCATGGCAACGAGTATATACGGCATGGTTTTCCCAAGCACTATATCCCTGCTTCTGAGTGGTGCCACAAGCAGCAGCTCACATCTACGGTTCGTTCTCTCCTCCATTATGCTGGAAGAATAGAACTGAGATACAAAGTATATCGGAAATATAAACAGGAAGGAGTAGAGTATTGCTGTGAAAGGTATAGGTGGATTGAAATTTGAAGGTGTGGCAATGGTCTGCCTCTCAAAGAATGTCTTAGAGTTGGTATTTTCCAGATCTTCCAGTTCTTCAGGTGAAATAGTTGTTGAAGCTCTTTTACCCATGACTGAATTTCCTTCATGCTCTCCGAAACCATCGGTATTTCCATTCTCAGTATCAGAATACTGATCATCATTTTTTGTAACGCTTCCAAGCACCTGGAAACTTTCAGGCCTGTCAAGGTCATGGATCGTAACCCATACTGGGTGGCTATTATTGATGTCGTTGTACGATGAAAGGACAGTTTCTCTGTAATTAATGAACACTTTCTCTAAGGCATCAGCAGCTGCAATTGATTTTTTTGTTCCTGAAAGATATGCACGGTCCTCTGCAATTGTTATGTCTGCATCCTGGCTATCTGTAGGAAATACGTCAAATCTGTCATCGCTGGCTATGATACTGTTCAGTGCTGGTGAAGAGGAAGCAACACTGTATATTTTTTGGTCTAGGTTCATGCCTGTAAGAGATACTGCATATGATACAACTGCAAGCAGCAGTAATGTGAAAAGGATCGCAAGCACGGACCTGCGGCTGAACTTCATTCCAGATCTTAGAAATTCCCATTTAGCAACTGTATACCAGCCTGACATCAAAATATATAATGCATTTATTATATTAATACGTATGGAGCGTACAGAATGTCCGAGTCCCATTGCAGACATTAAATGTTAGTAGAAAATAATATCAAGTAATTATATATAATTTGAAGTATTATTTTCTTTCTGTACATGATAGAAGTGAACGGCTTGAGAAAGGAATACGGTGAATTTGTTGCCGTGGACCAGTTAAGTTTCAATGTGGAAAAAGGCGAAATATTCGGTATTGTAGGTCCTAATGGTGCAGGTAAAACAACTACTCTGAAAATGCTCAGTGGCCTGGTACATCCTACAGCAGGTAGTATACGGATAAACGGTATCGATATTCCTGTAGACCCTGTACGAGTAAAATCTACCCTTGGATTCTTGCCGGAAGAATCTCCTCTTTACGAAGGTATGTATGTGGAAGATTACCTGCTTTTTTTCGGGGAGCTTTACGATGTAGACAAGCACGTTGCCAGAAAAAGGATACATTCTCTGCTTACTGACCTTTCGCTTAATGCAGCAGGTAAGAGGATCGGTGATCTTTCTAAGGGCATGCGCCGTAAGGTTGCTATCGCACGGTCTCTTATCAATGATCCACAACTTTTAATTTATGATGAACCAGGTTCAGGGCTTGACCCTATGACTTCCCGGTTCATAACTGAATATATCAGAGCTCTAAAGAAAAGTGGAAAGACCATCATTTTCAGTGCTCATAACTTGTATCAAATGGAAAAGCTTTGTGACAGGATTCTAATAATCAAAGATGGCAGGCAAGTAACTCTTGGATCAGCTTCACAGATACGGAAAGAACACTCCAGGGTGCTCTACAGGCTGGAGTTCATGATCGAAGATATTGCTGATCTGTATGTTGAAGGAGTAAAACGTCTTGAAGACAGGTTCGTGCTATTGACAGCAGATATATCTGTTGTAAATGATATTACAGGGCGTGTAGCCACAAATGGTGGCAGAATTATAGAAATGCGTACCCTAGAACCTGCTCTGGAAGAGGTTTTCCTCGAACTTATGGGAGTAGATCTTAGCCATAATGATGGCTAATATACCTGTAAGCTTCAAAAAGTGATTAAAAGGGATCAATTAAGTCCCTTTTCATTGAATAAAACTGTATACTTCTTATCGCTGGATTGTATATGAGTGACCAGCCAATTCTTAAGGAAATTCAGTAGGTCGTAGCTTAATCCGGTTTTTCCATCTTCATATCCTTTTTTGAACTCAAGCACCTGTTCAATGAATTTCTCATGTGAGAGCTTATGTGCGTTATAATCCGGATATCCGAATTGCTTCATGTACTTCTCTTCAGTGGAAAAATGATATTTTGTATAATCAGCCATTTTATTGATGATAGCAAGAGATGCTTCTTTGCCCTTTGCATGCATCATCGCATCATGGAGCTCGTTGATCATACCAACCAGTTTCTTGTGCTGTTCATCTATCTCTTTTATATTCACACTATACTTGTCAGACCAGGTTATAAGCGACATTAAATCACCAAATATATTATATTTTTCTGAATATAAATATCTTAGCTAAATCTAATCATGTGCGAAAACTAAAGCGGTATATTTATTAGTTGCTTACGCAATTATTGCAGACGCAACAATATGGACTTTAATTTCATGGATCAACTAAGAACACAGGAATCAATTGGCAGGGATGTATCCCATCTTTTCAGATCTATTCGGAACTTCATGGGTCGACAACTGGAACCTTATGGCATAGGCGATGCACAATTTCCCTTTCTAATGCTGCTGCTACATGAAGATGGCATTAGCCAGGAATATCTTGCAACAGCTCTAAAATGTGATAGGGCAACTAGTGCAAGGTCCATAGCCCGGCTAGAGGATACAGGATATGTACGCAGGGTTGTAGATCCTGATGACAAAAGGGCATACAAGGTATTTCTAACAGAACAGGGGCATGATATGGGACAAATCGTGTGGTCTGTTTCAAGTGATCTGAATAACATGCTGCTGGAAGGTTTCACTGATGAGGAAAAGCTGGCTTTCAGAAACATGATCAAGAAAGCAGGAACAAATATTTCAAAATGGAATCAAAACAGGAAGACTGCAAATGAATGAAAGTCCAGTTACAAGTGAGGACAACAAATCAGGTCATATGACCGCAGGTGTCAGAACACTAATGGGAGATCCAAGAAAGGCTATCTTAAAATTAGGCATGCCTATGATGCTTGCCATGTCCGTACAGACAGTGTACAATTTGGTGGACACTTTCTGGGTTTCAGGTCTCGGTGCTGACGCTCTTGCAGCAATTGGTTTTGTTTTTCCTTTCTTCATGGCAATGATCGCGCTTTCCACAGGTCTTGGCCTAGGCGGTGGGTCAGCTATATCCAGAAAACTGGGGGCCAAGGACAAGAGAGCTGCAGACAATGTTGCAGTACACAGTATGGTCCTTATGCTAGTGCTCACATTGCTGGTCACTGTGCCGCTGTTCCTTTTTGCAAAACCTATTTTTCTGGCTGCAGGGGCAGGTAAGACAGTCAATCTCTCCATGGATTACGGTCGTATAGTATTTGCCGGTGGTATTCTCATATTCTTCATTAATGTAGCAAGTGCCATATTGCGTAGTGAGGGTGATGCTAAACGTGCTATGTATGCCATGGTATTGGGAGCAGTTCTAAATATTGTTTTAGACCCGTTATTCATTTACACTTTTGGATTGGGCATAAAAGGAGCAGCGTGGGCGACTGTGCTGTCATTGGCTATCACAGCAGCCATGATTTTCAAATGNNGGATATGGGGATCATCAAGGAGATATCCAAGGTGGGCCTGCCATCAGCTATGCAGCAATTATCAATGGCTTTTACGATGGTTATCATGAACCTGGTCATCATCGCAGTGAGTAATACAGATGGTGTTGCTGTCTATGCTGTAGGATGGCGTGTAGTCATGATAGCTATAGCTCCTCTGGTAGGAATTGGAACGGCGGTAATGACAGTATCAGGTTTTGTTTATGGAGAACGATCTTACAAAAAGCTCATGCCAGTGCTTTTTTACGCAACAAAAGTGGGAATTCTGATTGAAACAGGTATTGCTATATTTACCTTCTTTTTGGCACCTTACATTGCTGCGGTTTTCACGCAGGCAGAATCAGCAGCTCATATAACACAGGACATAACTAACTTCCTAAAGATAGCATTCCTTTTCTATCCTACTACGGCTATGGGTTTGCTTTCTTCATCCTTGTTCCAAGGTACTGGAAAAGGTACAAGTTCTCTTATTGCCACTATAGTCCGGTCACTTATACTGACTCCCCTGTTTGCTTTCCTGTTCTCTTACTATCTGGGAATGGGCCTTACAGGTGTTTGGTGGGGACTAGTCTTTGGAAACGTGTTGGGATCTCTTATGACTTTCGGATGGGTTTATCTCTACGTTCGCAAACTACAGGCCCATACTCCTGAAAAACTATCTCTTGTCCATGGAGAGACATGATATATCTCTAATCTACAGGACTAGAGACCTAGCATATTTCTTTTTATTTCCTTTTTCTCTTCTTCTTTTTCTTTTTTACTGGTCTTTACAGATATGTTAACATCTTTTAATTGCTGCCTTGTTGTTGTTTCATTATTTTGCATAGAATTCTTCCTTTTCTCATTCATTTTGCCAAATTTCAGTAATGCTTATATGCAATTCTTGTTTTAGACTTTTTATACACCATCTATTTATAGTCAATAGTCAAACCTTTGAATAGGTTCTTTTTGCTGTCCAGGTATCCAAAGTAACTTCTAGGGAACAGTAAAAGATGTATATTTATTTACAAGGTAGATGATCATGCACAGTGGGCCCCATCCAAATGAGAAACCTGTGGAAACTCCCCACAGTGAGAATGAAGCTTCTTCCCCGATGCTGTTGGAACTTCCGGCTGGCGAAAAGGTATACAGGCAGGACTATTCCATAGTTATAAAGCTTCCCGGAGGCAGGCGTACGCTTACTACCTCATGGTTAAACGGGGGTTACCGTGAAGATCTGGAATGCATTATCAATAACCAAATCCCACGCGGAGTAAAGAAAGGAGAGGAACTCGAAGGAGGAGATGTATCTTCTTATCTTTCTTTGCTTGCTTCAAAATTGGGCTTTGACCCACTAAAAAGTTCTGGCATGCTCACTGCAGCTAATATGAAGAATGTTGCTATAGTAAGTAAGGGTTTCAGGGGTCTGGAGGTCACAGCTATTGTTACAGGCGGTGTGGAGATCAATGGCGGAAGAGTCGGCGATCCTTCTTCATATTATCAGGAAAATGGTAATCATTTTCCTATAAATGGAACTATCAATACCATTCTTGTAATAAATGCGGACCTACCGGAATATGCAATGTCCCGTGTCATCATGACTGCCACGGAAGCAAAAACAGTAGCCTTGCAGGAGCTTATGGTCCCAAGCAGATATTCGCAGGGCATAGCTACGGGTTCAGGGACGGATATGATCGCTGTGGTAAGTGATATGACAAGTCCTCTGAAGCTCACGGATGCAGGAAAGCATTCTAAATTAGGTGAACTAATAGGAAAGTGCGTGATCGAGGCCACCAAAAAAGCACTTGAAAAGCAGTCGGAACTTACGCCTATTTCCCAGCGCAATATGCTGTTAAGGCTTGAAAGATTCGGGGTGGACGAAGCGTATTACTGGAAAGTGGCTTCTCATATGGCAGGTGAGAATCGTAAAATGCGTTTCTTGAAAGATCTGAGAGGGTTGGCTCTTAACCCTTCGCTGGTAGCAGCCACAGCTGCAATTACACACATCGTAGATGAGGTTTCTTGGGGTTTGCTTCCTGATACTTCAGCCAGGACAATGGCTCTGGCTCTTATTCGGCAGCTTCCGCATATAATGCAAAGCAACCAAAAGCCACCTGAGGACTTGCTGAGTGATTATGATAGTATTGTTGATAACCTGGTTTATATGACAGCCTGGCTGGTGAAGAATGGTATGATGGGAGATACATGATTCCTTATCATCATACATCCCATAGATATTTCATACATCTTTGTGAGGTTTTAGTATTAAGGAATTAATGAACTTCTCTCTTCATGAGAGCGATCTATCACGTTTTGGAAATGATTGGAACAAAGTGGAGTCTTTCTTGCACTCTCGTGGACTGGACGGTGTGGAACTTTTTGTTGATCATACCACTCTTCAGGATTTTCCTTCTGGGGTGGTTGAAGGTGTGCATTTGCCTTATTGGATGGGGAGGCACCGTGCATGGGTGGATGAGAACGTTTTCAATGAGGATATGGATGAAAATGAAAAGTTTTTCTTATTTGGAGGACATGACCGTCAGGATGTGATAGGGAATTTTAGAAATGCACTTAAGAATGCTGCATCTCTTAATGCTAAATACGGGGTTTTCCATGTTGCTTATGTGGAACTGGACCATGTGTTCACCCGGGATTTCGGGGTATC
>DAKU01000046.1 GCA_002508425.1 Methanosarcinaceae archaeon UBA470 | reverse complement strand
CCCTTACCGATCTCTGCGGTACACGGATTCTCGTTGGAAAAACGCTCAGAACCGTAAAAATGGATCATGCGAAGATAATCGGGATATTCCTGTGAAAATTGGTAATAAGCCTGACCCATCAGGGCTACCTTGACAATACCCGGCACTTGTTTCTCCATGCATTCCGTGTATTTTCCTATGAGGATCTCAATACCACGGAGTACAATGGTTGCGAAAAGTGTCTCCTTATTTTTAAAATATAGATAAATGGTAGCCTTATTCAGTTCGACCTCGCGGGCGATCTCATCCATGGAAACATCTTCGTAACTCCTGGAAAAAAAGAGACTTTCGGCTGCATCGATGATCTCGGTCTTTCTCTGTTCCTTTTCTCGTTGTCTTCTATCGGCGATTCCCATTGTTCCACTTCACCTAACGCATATTTATTCAATAACTTATTCATCAGATAAAACATTCAGGCTCTTTTCGCTGGTTATAGAGCGTATGGAGACGCACTGATGCGTCTTTGACCAGCCCGGGTTTCATCGATCTGGCACTTTGCGGGCAGTTTTTAATACACGCACAGCAAGTAATGCATTTTTCCGTATCGATCAAACGGGAATTTTCTGCATCAACAGCACCAACAGGACACTTCTCTGCACATATCCCACACTGTGTACACTCGTCACTGACTGCGATAAAATCAACGATCCATAATTTTGTGACTTCTCCATAAGGATAAGTGCCAGGCACATGCACATCAGAGACTTGAGAGATCGATGAAAATGATTGTAGTTTTTCACGTATCTTCTGGCCAAATACATTTGCATGGATCAGATCATCTTCACCGGGACGTCCTTGTGCTGTTGGTGTCTCGGAACACGAGAATGAGTGTTCTCCGATATATGCTGCACAGGCAATGGGAATACACCCACATTTCATTACAATATTCTTTAGTTCGAGTAATGCATCGTCATATACCCGATTGCCATAGACAACAACACAGACCGTGGGGGTATTATGAGCCTGGATCGCATTCAGCCATTCATTTAATAATGCCGGCACTCTCCCCATATAAACTGGAACTCCAACTACAAGCAATTCATTTTCCGAGGTTATTAATGGTTGTTTTCTTGCATCTGGTCTGGTAATATCGATTAATTCCACGGTGCCTGGATCAATACCATGCGCAATGCCCTGAACAACCGCTTTTGTTGTCCCGGTAGGCGAAAAATAAACTAATTTCACAGATCCCATTTTCATTTCACATACTCCATCTATTGTGTAGGATTCTGCCAGGAGGCAGTCTCACTAGAATAGTTAACTTATGGTTATATTATAACTTTCGGTTATTTAATATCCATCAGTTGGACACCTGTCTTACACCGAGGAAAATAATAGGTACTTTTTTGATATTTGCCCCAATCAAAAATAGGTTGCGTTGTTCCGAAATCCGTGCGCGAAATGTGTCTAAATGTTATTCACGGCAAGGCAGAGAATTGATATACATCATTTTCGACAGGTCCTGAAAATGCTCTGTTTGATTTTCTGCTGTTATGCTTGCCAATTGTACAAACTTTCCAATCGTATCCTGCATGGGAACATTTACTACTTTAGATAAGCATCAGAAAGACCATGTCATTGTTGCAGTACAAGCATTTTGAACATCACAATAACATCAGTTTCAGGTCTACCGCCATGAAGGCGTTTAGATTCTTCATTAAGAGCAAAATCAGTTAGATTATCTATGATCATTCATTTACTTAGCTAATATTTATATTTTAGTTGGATGTGGTGCTGAAGAGAGTAGATTTATCGAAATCCCCTACAATTATTTAAAGATTTAGTTTTTTTGAAAATAGAAAGATATAGGACAGCCCTATAAAGAATGAAAAGTAAGATGATCATGAACCATTAGATTTCCATCACTGGCACAGAATCTTTCAAGTAGTATTCGAAGAGTTCTTTTCCCCACTCAAGCGCACTTTGGCTGGAACTTAGCATATACTTATAATCGTATTTTCCCTTACCATCTAGCAAACGCATGAGTAAGTAATATTCGTTATAGGCAAAAGACACGAAGTCTATTTTTTTGGGGTAGAGATACAAATTAAACAATTCATCTTTAACGATATCTATATAAATATCTCGGTCTTGATTTTGGATTCTGTTAAGCACATCTGGAGTAACAATTACATTTATCTTTACCTGACCTTGAAGCATCTCAGTAAACACCTGAGCAAAGTTAGGATAAAAAAATCTCGTAACAGCAAAAAATGTCTTTCCCCTCTTAGAAGCCTCTTGGGATAAATCATATGCTCCATATAGCTCTGGAGGTTGAGCATATATACTTTGAGTATAAGGATTTATTATCTGGCAGTCCTTAAGTTCCAGTATTCTTTTAAAAAGATGAGGCGGAATAAAATCAAGTTTACGAGTTCCCCAGTAATCAATATCCGTATCTAAAACCTCAACCTTATCTAATAAAGGAACCATCTCATCAACTATTAGTTTCCCGATAGCTGTCAATTCGTAAGTGTCTTCATAGTGAGAAACAAGATGATGCGCTTTCAAGATCTTCATCTGCGGAACTAATTCCCTCCTTGTTATTTCCAGGGACTTGAAGAGGGTTTCCATTTCTTTCGGCCCCTCCTGCAACAATAGAAGAGCTTTTCTTCTTTTATCAGAAGCAAATATCACTTCAATCAATACTTTTTTCATTTGCATCATCTCCTAAGAACCAAAATAATGCCAATCTAATAAAACTTAATATTAAGTATGTAAACACCAACGTTCAAAACGGATTATACTAACTAGTTTATATATATTATGCAAATAAACTTGACCAATTACATCTTACTGTTCTGAATTCTTTGCCTTAAAAATCTTATTCTGTCTTTTAACAGAATAAGCAGGTTTCCAAACTCAATAACCTTCTTTTTTGCTCATTTTAATGGCTACTTTACAGCAGGTTTTCATCTGCCCATTGATCAAACACCTGCAATTGCTGTTCCGTATGGAAGTAATGCTCCCCATGCTTAAGAACTTTAACTGTTGCTTGATATCTCGCTGCAAATGCTGAAATTTCTTCCCATTCAGATAGACTATCATCCGACCCGTACAAAATGGCAGTTGGTATTTTCCATTCAAAAGAAATGGGATTTTCTTTCACATAGCAATAATAATTCCATTCCAATTTCTGCCCAATCGGCAACTGAATCTCGTGCTCTGCTTTTAGTCTCTCTTCACTTACCTGGAAACCTTCCATCATATTGTGTATAACGCGTTCCATATTGACGATGGGTGAGAGAAATAAACTTTTCTTTATTTCAAAGTTACGATATGCAAGCAAACTGAAATAGGCTCCCATACTACACGCAAACAAATGAATGTCAGATGCAAAAGACTTTGCATACTCGTAAACACTGAGCAAATCACTTACGCAATTTTCGGGAACACAAGCATATTCCTCATCTAAACGCTCACCATGCATAGGCAGATCAAAGCTTAACACTTGGTAACCTTTTGCAATGGCCTTTTGGGCCATCATGGAAATTACAGTGTCCTCTTTATTAGAAAGATTACCGTGAACTTCAATCAACAACCTTTCACTCCACTTTCCCCAAAGGATAGCAGGAATACGAGTTTTGCTATTTGATATACAAAAATGTTTTTTCTCCATTATCTACACCTCATCCAGGTATCTCTGCAGCTTATCCGCAAGTTTGCCAATATGAATACCGTCAACAAATGCATGATGAACCTGGACTGCAAAAGGCATCATAAATTTACCTTCTCTTTCATGATATTTACCCCAATCAAATATGGGTTGTGCTTTTTCCCTATTTCCGAAATCCGTGTGCGAAATATGCGTAAATGTTATCCATGGCAAGGCAGAGAATTGGTATACATCATTTTCAACAGGTCCTGTAAAATGCTCTTTTTGATTTTCTGCTGTTATGATTGCCAATTGTACAAA
>DAKU01000146.1 GCA_002508425.1 Methanosarcinaceae archaeon UBA470 | reverse complement strand
GTGAGAATGACCAGTGGACAGATCTAGTTCACTGGGAAAGCATGGAACATGCATTGAAAGCTACAGATGATGTAATGAGGCTTCCTTTATGTCTTGCATATTTTGGCTTCATTGATGATACTTCTCTTCAAATGATGCATTTTACACAGAATCAAAAGTATCCTTAAATTTTATTTAAATACTAAATACTCACTCGTATGGTAATTAGGGCAGGGTATCTTATTGCCCTGCTAAACGCTATCTAATAAGCCTATTCTGAAAATATCTTTAGTTTCACCAATCAACCATTTACAGCATTCTACAAAGTGCATAGTAAACAGTATCATTATGGGGATTCGAATAATTTCATGAATATGCTTCCATTCTTTTATATGTTAAAGTTTTACATGATCTAATTTGAAGGTTCATTAAAGGATAAAAATGTAAATTAAGCTTGATATCTCCTTATAAGTGGATATGAAGCAGTTGTATTTTAAGTTTACATATTCTTAAAAATATTTCTTTTATTACCTCTCTACAAAAATTGAGTATGAAAATTACATTTCTATGTTATTCTGAGACTTCCTCTTTTATTTACGGTACATCCAATTCTCTCGTCTATGAATTGGGGAGATATTCCAAATTGAAATATTCTCTTTTTACGTACTATTCCGCATAACTAATATATTTTATTTCATCCACTGTAAAAACGGTACATTTAATAAAATTTCATCGGGAAAAGTAGAATACGGGATATGACAATCCCGCATGGTACAGCTAGATCACTCTGTAGAGCATGTTTGTGCTGCATTATTCTTATTAAGTCCAAAGGTGTTCTTTGTTACGCAGACTACCCATCTCCAGTGTAATGCGAGATGAATGATGAATAATGCCACCATCGGCAGTCCAGCTACTACGTGGATATGCTTCCAGTCAAACATACTCATTCCCAGGTAAGAAGCGTTTCTTGATCCAAACTGGAGAATGATGCCTGAAAGTCCTTCAAGGACTGTTAGGATCATTAATGGCACATCTACAATATAGTTAATTAGTGTTCTGTTCATTATAAGCTTAAACTCCTTCATGTCTTCTTTTGTTTTTGGGACTACAGCTTAGATCTGCTTTCAATTTCCTATCAGCACACTCTTGCTCTTCACATGGCATAATGAACGAAATTAAAATAAAAAGACACTTACACTCTCTAGGAACCAGTAATAAAAATTAAAAGTTTAATAAGATCTAGAAGTATTAATCAAGCTTCAATATACTTCTAAATAACTTTTCTGCACGCAATATGCCTCAGATAGCTCATATCACACAGAAGTTGTTGCGTAGCTTCTCCGTGAGCTTCATATTTTCAGAATAATCAACTTTAACATCCATAAGCCACACTCCACCTGCTTTAAGTGCGTATTCAAGTTGTGGCTTAAAGTCTTCTGCCTTTTCTATTCTTATTCCTCTGGCGCCAAAGCTCTCAGCGAGTTTGACAAAGTCAGGGTTAAAGAAGTCTATTCCAAAGCTGGAATTGAATTTTTTCTTTTCATGCCATTCTATGAGTCCGAACTTGGCATCATCGAATATCACTACTACTATATCACACCTGAGACGTACGGCGGTTTCAAGTTCTTGTACGTTCATCAGGAATCCCCCATCCCCTGCTACAGCCACTACTTTCCTTTCTGGTTTCAGGACTTTTGCTGCAATAGCTCCGGGAAGTGCAAATCCCATGGATGCAAGGCCGTTGGATATTTGCACTGTATTGGGTTCATAAGCAGGATAAAGACGCCCTATCCATAGTTTATGAGCACCCACATCGCTGATGAGAATATCTTCCCTATCCAGGGTCTGTCTGATATCGTATATAATCTTCTGGGGTTTCATGGGGAATGCTATGTTATCCTTATACTCAAGGAGTTCCTTCTCCATGTTCTTCCTAACTTTAGAGAAATATTCAGGTATTTCTCTTTTCTTACAGAAACGTATCAGATGTTTCAGAGAAGTGCGGATATTTCCCAAGAGTGATAGGTCAGGGATGAATTTTTCATCTATATCGTGATGTACAGAGTGGATCTGGATTATTTTCTTGGAGCCATCTGGATTCCAGAACCTTGGGCTGTATTCTATTTGGTCGAATCCTATGCAGATTACCAGATCAGCTCTTTCAAAACCGCACATGATATGATCTCGGTCTCTTATACCCATAGATCCGAGATAATGTTCATTATCAGCAGGGAATGCACCTTTGCCCATAAAAGTTGTAACTACCGGGATCCCGGTGTTTCTCACGAAATTGCGCAATTCTTCAGATGCATCTTCTCTTATAACGCCATTTCCTGCTAAAATCACAGGCATTGTAGCAGCTTCAATCAACATAACTGATCGCTTCAGCTCATCTTCATCGGGCATACATATGTGAGAATATGGTTTTTTTACAAGAGGCACTTTGTTTGTTTGTTCCGCAGCAATGTCTTCAGGAAGTTCGATGTGTGTTGCACCTGGTCTGTCCCTAGCTATATCAAAAGCTTTACTAACAATCTCTGGTATGAAATCTGCTCTTGTTACGCTGGAGTTCCATTTGGTGAACTCTCGGAAAGCTTCCACTATGTTCAGGTACTGATGGGCTTCCTTATGTGTCTTTTCAAGTCCTGCCTGTCCTGTAATAGCTACCAGTGGTGCTCTATCCAGATGTGCATCAGCGACACCAGTTATGAGATTTGTTGCACCAGGACCCAGGGTTGCAAGACACACCCCCGGTTTGTGGGTGAGCCTGCCATAGACATCAGCCATAAAAGCTGCTGATTGTTCATGCCGGGTCACTATGAACTTTATTTTTGATCTGGAAAGGGAATCCGTCAGATCCAGAGTCTCTTCGCCCGGGATGCCAAAAATGTATTCTACACCCTCATTTTCGAGACATTTTACCAGAAGGTCACTGCCTTTCATTTCAGAACACCTTCATTGATTCTGGCCCAGCAGGATTATAAAATCTTATCATTTTCATCATTTCCCCTCTTCTATATATGTGCATATTTTTTCTTTTTTAAAATTGAATCTACATCATATAAACCAACTGTTATCTGGTAGTATGTTGGAAATATATAATGTTGAAGCGGCTTGAATACATTAGTAGATTTTTATTGATTTGAGGTGCATAAATTCATAGAATCCATGTTTTGCCATTTCTTTCCCCATTCCGCTTCCCTTAATGCCTCCAAAGGGCATACATGCCTCAGGTCTAAAGAATGCATTAACGGCTACCATTCCAGTTTCAAGCCGTCTGGCAATCAGTTTTCCTTTCTCTCTATCTTCCGTCCAGATGCTTGCCCCCAAGCCGAACTGAGTGCTATTGGCGACAGTGATGGCTTCCTGCTCGTCCTCAACTACAATTATCGGCGCTACTGGTCCAAATGTCTCTTCTGTCATCACTTTCATTTCGGAATTCACTTTTGCAAGCACAGTGGGCGCGTAGAAAAATCCTTCCCGGTTTACCCTTCCTCCAGGTACAAGGACTTTTGCTCCTTTTGCGATAGCATCTTTCACCTGCTGTTCAAGCATGGATATTTGTTCATCACGTACTAATGGTCCTATATCTGTATTCTTGTCCAAAGGATCTCCAAGTTTGAGTTTTTCTGTGAGTTCCACAAACTTCATTGTGAACTCCTCTGCCACTTCCTGTGCTACTATGAACCTCTTGGCTGCAATGCATGTCTGCCCCGTGTTGATGCACCTGCTGGGAACAGCAACAGTTGCTGCTTTCTCTACGTCAGCATCAGACAGCACTATGAACGGATCACTACCACCAAGTTCCAGCACGAACTTCTTCATATTTCGGGCTGCCAGCTCTGCTACTTTTTTTCCGGCAATATCGCTACCTGTGAACGAAATGGCTTTTATCTCATCCCTTGATATGAGAGATGATGCCGTAGAGCCATCGATGATCAATGTCTGGAATACTCCTTCAGGAACTCCTGCTTCCAGAAATAGTTCTTCCATCTTCAGGGCACACATGGGCACATAACTGGAGTGCTTGAGAAGCATCACATTCCCGGATGCAAGGATATGGGAAGCTGCACTAAGAACTTGCCAGAAAGGGAAGTTCCAGGGCTTTATAGCCAATACCGGACCCATAGGCTCGTATGATATAAGAGACTCAGAAGCATCTGTTTCTATCTGCTCCGGATGCATAAGTTTCTCTGCATGTGCAGCAAAATAGTCGAGGGTATCGGCGCATTTAACAATCTCTCCAACTGATTGTTTTATGACCTTTCCCATCTCCAGTGTGATGAGTTCTCCAAGTTCCTGTTTTCTGTTCCGCAACAGTTGTGAGAAATCACTTAAAAGTTTGCTACGTTCCAATACATCAAGCTCTTTCCATTCGCAGAAAGCGGTATCAGCCTTTTTGAGAGCTGCATTTATTTGTTCTTCAGAATAGGGTTGAAATTGTTTGATAGTTTTTCCAGTTGCTGGGTTGATGGATGAGATAAGATTCATGGTGAAACTTCCAATAGATGATTGGTTCTCTGGATAGAAAAGAGGAAGGTATGGGGTATAAAGTTAGCTGGGGAAGCTAAAGCTGGTAGGTAGAGTATATAGGGAAATGTGCTCTCATCCCATCACTATCTGCACAGCCGTTGGATACTTTTTCATAATTAAGTAGGCTATTGATCTGCCAACCCATAGCCTGCCCTGCTGAATTGTACGCAGGCGGCTGATCTCTCCCAACGTCTGCAAGGCTTCCAAAGCATATGCATCGTTAAGGTAACAGCTGTCTGGGACTTCATTATCAAAGAAGAATATAATGGGAAGTTTGAGTTTCTCTTGTAGGTTTTTAGGTAGCTTCTCGCCGAGGTTCTTGAGTGTTGAGGTTTCGAAAAAGTGATCCTTACCAGCTTTTGTTTTTGCTGAGGGATTTTCTTCCTGCATGAGCTGAACGAGGCTTTTTCTTTCGAATACTATGCTCTCGTTCATCTTATTGATTTGTGTTCTCATCCACCTCATGAGAACCGAATCATCACTAAGAGGGCGTATGTCCTGCATTTTAGATACTTCCTCTTCAATGATTGTTTACAATCATTTGTTTAGTAGTTTGTAGTATTATTGTTTCTGGATAGAGTAATAGTTTAAGCAATGTGGGATATTTCTTACTAATAAGTTGATATCATGTCTACACCATATTTTCTTTATGAAGAACAACTTCAACAGATAAAGGCCATCTTGCTGGAAACATTTGCCGGGGAGGATGTCAAGATAATACTTATTAATCTTGATAAGCCAAGATATTCCCGCAATTCAATGGAGATTGCCATAGGTGTGCTTCCCCGCTCTCCATATAATCGAAAAAAGTTGATTTACTCGATGGAAAAAATAGAGGAAATAAAATTCTCATACACTGTGGATCTTATAGATCTTTCCAGGGTTTCGGAAAGTCTCAGAGCTCACTTACTGGAAGGCGGTGATCTATGGAAGGATTGGGAATGAGGTGCATTTAAGCACAGTTATTTCATTTGATTTTCTTCTTTGCAATAATCCTCCTAAGATTAAATTTCTCCTCGCACAAAGAAATTATATTAACTTGCAACTCATCCTCAAAATCATGAAATTCAAGAATGAAGAGTATGAAGGGGAAACATTCAAGGATATTGATCTGACAGCCGCATCTTTCAAAAGCTCAAAGTTCATAGATTGCAATTTTGAGAATTGCAACTTGTCAAACATCGATCTCAATAGCACTAAGCTTAAGGATGTCAGATTCAGGAACTGTAAAATTCTGGGATTGGATTTTTCAAAATGTAATGACTTCATGCTCAGTATTGGATTTGAAGACTCTTTTCTTTCCTATTCTGTTTTTTCCGATATGAATTTAGAAAATACGGATTTCATTAACTGTCAGATATATGACTGTGATTTTCTCAATACTAACCTCAAGAATGCAAATTTTGAAGGGTCTGATCTTAAAAACAGCCAATTTAGCCACACAAACCTTAGCTTCACATCATTCAGGAATGCAAAGAACTACAATATAGATCCAAACAACAATTTCCTGAAAAAGACGAGATTCTCTATTCCTGAGGTAATATCTCTTTTAAACATTTATGATCTTGAGTTGGAATGAGCAGTTGGTAAATCAAAAAAGAACTGCATTTGCCAACACTTATAAATTCCTTCCTTACAACCTCTCTATCATGTACGACCTGATGGATACCGCAGAAAAGATCCGTACCATGGAGATCCGTGGAGCCGGCAGGATAGCAGTTGCAGCTTCGGCAGCTCTGAGAGATCATGCACAGACCCTTAGTTCACTGTCCTCTGAGGAGTTCGAGAAAAGCATCAATGAGGCTGCAAAAATACTTGTGGAGACCAGGCCCACAGCCGTTTCCCTGCCTAATGCGGTGGCCCTTACAAAAAAGCATTCATCTCGTGATGTAAACGAAGCTATTGCTGAGATCGTTGCCAATTCCGAGAAATTCATACAAAATGCAAATGAAGCACTGGAAAAGATTGGTACGGTCGGTGCCAGGCGTATCCGGGATGGGGATGTTATAATGACTCACTGCAATTCCCACGCAGCAATTGCCATTATTAAGACTGCATTTAATCAGGGAAAGAAGATCTCAGTGATCGCCACAGAATCCCGGCCACGCAGACAGGGTTTCATCACTATCAGGGAACTGAACGATGCAGGTATTCCCACAACTCTTATTGTGGACTCTGCTGTGAGGCTAGTCATGAAAGATGTGGACCTTGTGGTAGTAGGTGCAGATTCCATTGCCGTTAACGGTGCATTGGTCAATAAGATCGGTACTTCACAGCTTGCTCTGGCAGCCAGAGAAGCCCGCAAGAATGTTTTAGTTGCAGCTGAGACTTACAAGTTCAGCCCTAACACTATTCTGGGACAGATGGTAGAGATTGAAGATCGTTCAAGCGATGAGGTCATAGACCCCAATTTACTCAAAGAGATGTCTAATGTAAAAGTGAGGAATCCGGCTTTTGACATCACGCCACCGGAATACATCGATCTGATAATTACAGATGCAGGTGCTTTTCCTCCTGCAATGGCATACATGGTTATTAAAGAATACCT
>DAKU01000149.1 GCA_002508425.1 Methanosarcinaceae archaeon UBA470 | reverse complement strand
GCTATACCGCTAAGCCACAGAGGCAATTGTGTCTCTAAATAATATATAAGAATTTAATTATTTCGCTCAGCCTGTAATTCTTACTTCGATGCAGACATTGAATTGGTGCGGGGAATAAGAGCGCACAATACGGGTTGCAAGGAGTTCAGTAGCAAAACCGGCCTTGGAAGCGGCGGCTTCGATGTGGGAAAGGGAAGAGGAGTACAGGTCGGACTCGGGGGTGATGTCGTAGTAATGGATCACAGTTTCAGGCTTTGCAATAATCATGGCTGCATCCAGGAATTCCTGAGCTGTGTGGGGGAGGTTCATGAGTATGTGATCTGCGATGCCGATATGCCTCTGTGCCTCTTCCTTGGCATCCCCTTCCACTGCCTCCACATTATTTACAGCATTAAGCTCAATGTTGTGTCTCAGGAATTTCACAGCTTCCGGATTCTTGTCAATGGCCACCACGCGGCAGGAGGGACGGTTCTTAGCGATAAGGATACTAAAAGGCCCGACACCTGCGAACATATCAACAATCACTTCACCATCCTTTACCTGTTCCAATACCCTGGAACGCTCCGTGGCAAGACGAGGGGTGAAATACGCCTTTTCCATATCAATAGCATACTTGCAGCCATATTCTCTATGCACTGTCTGTGTAGTATTCTCTCCTTTTACGAAAGTGAACCTGCGAGTGCGAAACTCTCCTTCCACGGGTGATAGTGCTGACAACACCGTCCNNATTCCAGAAGAGCTATGTTACCAATAACCTCATAGCGCGGTATGTGCCCTAGGATACTTTCCAGAGTTGCTGGCTTTTCATGCACCTTAAAATCATGTTCAGTGAACTGTATATCTTCAAAAGNNCAAATCCATGAGATCTACAGCAGAAATAAGTGGAATATAAATATATGATTCATCTGAGACAATACGTACTGATGTATCCAGTGCCCCCTTTTCCATCAAGACCTTACGGACCTGTTCACCTTTTTTCTTATCTACTTGAATACATTGTTGCTTCATGTAAGCACCCCTGCAGCAAACCATGAACCAAATAATATGAGAAATACTCCACATGAAAGCAGGACGATCCCATACACTCTGGAAGACATCAGTTCTTTGCCTTTGCTAAAAGCAGCAGACACAATACTAAACCAGCTAAGATCTGCCATCCAATGACCAAACACAAATAGCCCAGCTGCCAGCAGGCTTGTTTCAAGGCCTTTAAGCACAAGTGCACTGCCTGCTGCAAGCCACCAGATCCAAAAATATGGATTAGACACAGAAGTAATTATGCCTGCAGCTACAGGGTTTGTAGATATGCTATTTGTTTTTCCACTTATCGACGCTGATGCCTTACGAGCATCCTTTATGGTAACTATTCCAAAAAGAATGAGAACTGAACCTCCAATAAGTGAAATAGCCGATATTTCTTTTTCACCTACAAGAGATGTCATGCCAAGAACAATGAGGATACATAGCACGAGTTCCAATAGTGCATGGCCCAGTACCACCTTCGGTCCTGAGGTCCAGCCTTCTTTCATAGAACTGTCTATAGTAGCGAATAACATTGGCCCAGGTACAAGAGCACCTGACAAGCCAACTGCAAAACCTATGGTGAGCATCTCAATAAGTTCAATCATTGTTCACTTTGCCTATGTGCTGTGAACACAAAAAGAGAAAGAAAGGTAAAAACCTTTCCCCGGGCGGTGTAGTCTTAGAGAATGATCTCTATATCTAATTCTTCAGCCAGCTCCTTATACCTGTTACGAATCGTAACTTCAGTCACACCTGCCACATCTGCAACTTCTCTCTGGGTCCTTCTTTCACCGCAGAGAATAGATGCGATGTAGATGGCAGCTGCTGCGACTCCGGTAGGTCCGCGACCGCTAGTAAGTTCTTTCTCAGAAGCCTGGCGCAGGATCTCCACACCTTTGGACTGTACCTCACCTTTAAGATTAAGGCCTGAGCAGAACCGTGGTACATAATCAATAGGTGATGTGGGCATGAGTTTAAGGGACAGTTCCCTAGAAATGAACCTGTAAGTCCTTCCTATTTCTTTTCTGCTTACCCTCGAAACCTCTCCGATCTCATCCAGCGTCCTTGGCACGCTGCACTGGCGGCATGCAGCATAGAGAGCTGCAGCGGCAACACCTTCAATACTTCTTCCACGGATGAGGTTCTTATCAACTGCCTTCCTATACACAACGGCAGCCGTCTCACGCACAGTTCTGGGAAGACCAAGGGCTGATGCCATTCTATCAAGTTCTGATAATGCAAATGCCAGGTTCCTCTCAGTAGCATTGCTAACACGTATCCTACGCTGCCACTTTCTTAACCTGTAGAGCTGTGCCCTGTTCTTGGACGAGATGGATTTTCCGTATGAATCACGGTTCCTCCAATCGATCATTGTGGAAAGACCCTTGTCATGTATAGTATATGTCATGGGTGCGCCCACACGGGAACNNTTCATTCTCTGATCGTGATCGAAAGCACGCCACTCTGGTCCTTCGTCCACGAATTCCGCATCCACTACAAGACCACATTCAGAACACACAAGTTCGGCTCTTTCATAGTCCTGCACAAGATTGCGACTGCCACATTCAGGACACTGGACCTTTGCATTTTCAACTTCTGTGCTCTGTTCTTTTTCTTTACGTGCCTTGATCATGGCACGTATTTTTTCCCTTTCGGAAGTGTCTGAATATCGTACCCTTTCAACTTCGACCATTTTATTCACCTTGAAGATACTGCAGACGAACGTGAAATACAATCATTGGACTACTTTTAAAAACTCGGCATAAGATTTTTATACTTTTCAATCATTGAACGTATATACGCTCATTCAAATAGTGTCGAGCTTCTGGAGTACTAGCTCTTCTGTCAAGCTTTACAGTATAGAATGGATTAGCTACAGGACCGAAATAGTTAGTAACTTTACCGATCCTTTTGACAGTTTTGTCCATAACAGAAGAATNNAATACGTGGCTTCTCACTTTTAGACGCCTGCTCATCCCCTCGAACAATCAGGACATCATTTCCTAAAGCGTGAAGCACTGTTCCAAGTCTTTTCATATCCCTCAATATCTATATATGTCTTTTCTCTCAGTTGATAGAATGCAACGACATNNATAGAACTACATCTCAAATGAGTTTTCAAAAAACTGTTATCGATCCACCAATGCTATAAAACCATTACTGAAAAATTTCAGTAAATCCTTAAATAGGGCGATTATGATAGTTCTTTATGACTGCTTTTATATCCAATCACCTTAATTACATTTTAACCAGGTATGATGGGGTACTCTATATGAAAATGAGAATTGTAAGATGCAGTGATGTCGGTATTGACTGTAATTTCATGGCTCATGGATATGACTTAGACGAAGTTGAAATGACCATGTGGACCCATATTGAAACAGAACATAAAGATATGCTTAAAAGCATGTCAGAAGACGATCGTCACCAGCTCAAACATCGGGTAGGTACTTTTCTTGGGCGAAGCTGCGGCTGTGGCCATCTTGAAAAACCTGGGGAAACATACGATAAAAATGCATGCAATGCCTTGCACCGCATTCATACTTCCCACAAGAGTTCATAAATAATAAAAGACACAGAACTATGCAGGAGTATGTAAATAAAAAGTTTTACCACCTGCATAAATCACTACTAAATTTCTATTAAACTTCAAGCCTATACTTTTACAAATCCTTCTGTGACCACACTCATTATATCCTTTATATCTTCAAGGACCACAGAATCTGGAGACATATCCATTATGAGGCTACCCATCCTATCTGCCTCTATGACTCCCTCATCATAGCTTACAGGATAGATTCCCTCTCCGTTGAGACATAGCTCTCCAGCCACCAGGTCAAGCTCTTTTCCATCTCTTACTTTATTGACAACAACAAGCTGGTTTCTTATATTCAGATCCTTTGCAAGTTTCAATACGTGTCGTGCCACTTCCATTGACTTAGGGAAAGATTCTGTGATAACAAGATTGTGGTCATAGTTCACAGCCAATCCCCTGCCCAAGATCTCGGACCCTGCCTGCGAGTCCACTATCACAATATCGTACTGGTCTGACCACAACGCAAGATAATCAATAAGACGTTTTACGAGGGAGATATAAGAACAGATGCATCCACCACCACCCTGTGAGATGGTGCCCATGACAACAACTTTTACATCGTTCTTTGCAGTGACTTCGTACTTTTTTAGAAACGCGTCAATATCTATGTTCCAGCTGTGCTCGTGCCCCTTTTCACCTTCATCATATTCATCAGTGTCATATTCCTCATCGTATAACTGTTCCTTTATCTCTTTCTTATCCTCAGCAAGGGTCCGGATCATTGAAAAAGGAACACCTAGTGACATGGCCAGATTCATGCTGGGGTCAGTATCTATTACAAGGACACNNTTCTCATTTCTGCAGCTCTCCTTTTCTAAGTTACGTGTTTATAATCAGTAATGTGGTCACAAAGATAGCTTCATAATACTTATCCTCTACGGCTTTTGAGGGATCCCTTGTAGTATAACAATATATCTGATTTAAGAAATTCATTAATACCCTGATGGTATCCAATATTAATAAGTATTAAATGAAGTAATAATCTTACGATTATAGGAGAGAACTTTAATATGAGAATCGGAGTATGTGGTATTGCTTGTGAGAAGTGCCCTCAGATGACCAAAGGACAGTGCCCTAATGGGGAGTCAGGATGTACCCCCAGACAAAACCAATTCTGTAAAATTACAAGTTGTGCTTTTGAAAAAGGTTCCAGGCTCTGTTTTGAATGTGCTGAATTTCCCTGTGAGTTAACAAGATCAGGACCTATCAGTTATGGCTACTGTGAGTACATTTCTGGAAAAGGATTCTGAAAATAGAGAATCTTCCTGAGTTAATGATCAGATCTTTCCGGCATCCTTTAAAAAATTCAACCATCTGCGTATCTCTTCGGTCCTTTGGGCCGAAAATATCTCATGAAATTCCTTTTTATTATCTTTAGATGTTCCGTCTTCAATTTCTCTAAGGTCCATTATTGCACGCAACAACCCTGCAGTCTCATCAAAAAGTTTCCTTGCCTCTTCACGGGTCATTTCCTTAGTTTGAAGTTCAAGTTCATCTACCCTTTCTTTTTCCTTAAGCACAGCAATATATTTTTCAATTTGATTTTTTTCATCATCGGATATGGTTTCCTTATTGATAAGGTCCCATACCAGGTCATGAAGCTTGCATTTTTTGCCATTTATCTCAACAAAAGAAGGTATTTTTTCCCCAACCCAAAATAAACGAGCATGCAATTCTGCAAGAAGCTGACTTCTTTCTCTTTCTGTGATCAGGAAATTATTATTCTCTTTATTCGTAATGCGATCCATGATCATTACCTTATATCTAAGATGAAGTAATGGAATATTACTTTAAGCTATTAAAAGTATAAAAAAGTGAGAAGTAAAGCAGAAAAAACTATAGTATTGAGACAAATGATGGTGGGCCCACCTTAATATCTCAATATCTTACAAATATTCTTCTAGATACCCAATATCTTTACCTGATGATTTCTCCATAACATTGATGAAGGTTTCTTCATTAACTGTACACCCACTTTCACTTAGACATTGCCAACCAGTTTGCATTGTCTCAGGCCCTAGATCTTCGTATACCGTATAAATTGCAGTAAAAGATTTACTGTAACCGAACTGTATCGCTTCCCCGTTATCTTCATCGAANNGAAAGATTTATGTCGTATTTTCGCTCCAGCTTTTGGTACATTTGTAAAGTTTTGTCTTTTCTTTTTTCGGCAATATCAGGTTTTGTTTTTTCCAATACAAGATATGTGTACAAATCAGCATGACCCTCATCCATCCATATATGTGAGAAATGGCACTCCCGTGTCCAATAATGGGAAAGCTCATGTATCAGTATGGCATCGCTGGAAGTATGAAGGAGATATATACCTTTACTTCCCTGGTTAAAGCCACCATAACCCTGAGTATCTTCTACACTTGCCTGAGTGATGGTAATATTGTACCGTGCAGGATATGGAAATCCGGCGACATTTTCAAGCAATATAAGGCTTTGTATGGTTGTATTAAGAGTATGCATGCCCCATGCATCTTCTCCTTCCCAATATCTAACGGTTATTCCCACGTTTCTCTTACTTAGCTGCACAGCACCCTTAATCTCCTGCAGGTCCGTATGATTCACACAGGTTACTTGGCATGGGCTTTTCCAGCTAGCTCCTCTTGGGAATACGAATTCTGTGAATGCTCCTTGCTCAAGCATATGGTAATCTTTTCTTTCAATATCTGTTTCATAGTATTGAGGTGTCCTTAATACGACCTTTGTTCTGTTACCAGATTCCATTATATTGAATACTGCAGTGTTGCTATTGCGCGGTAGGTCATATTCTATACAAAACACGTAAGATTGACCATACCATATTCTTTTACCAAGGTCGAAAGCATAATAACCATCTGGTACCAGAGTCCATGCAAGAGTTTCACCGTTTTGTTGACCATATGCACAGATGTTTTTAGCGTTTAACGGCAAGTAATAATTGAAATTTGAATAATATCCCCTCCAGAAGCGTGTGTTTTCATCACCGTTTTCAAATGTGATCTGTCTGAGTACATGGATATTAGTTCCATCCGGCGAAACCTCATATGTAACATCTATATTCGTATTTGTCTGATTCCAGCCACAGGANNACTGGATAGACATATACTATGGACAATACTATCAAAAATAGAAAGATAGACCTAAGTAACCGTTTTTCGTGGAAGTGCATATTATCCCGTTTTTATTATATTATTTATGTGGACAAACATGTAAGCGTTATGGCATGAAAAACGGAATTTTGCACATACTTTGAAATTCTATGTACATAGTAGGGAAAATAAAGTGGGTATCACGCTGCCTCACAAACATTGGTTGCCGCACATCATTTTTCAGATTACATCAACTGAGAATTATAGTAAATAATATAAGTGTGAAAACCTATGAGGAATGCACATTTAGGAGATAGTAACATGAAATACTGGCAGCCAAAATATGAGACCATGGGTCATGAAGAACTCAAGGAATTACAGCTCACTCGGTTAAAAAAGACAGTGGCTGCAGCTTACAACAATGTTCCTTTTTATGCATGCAAATTCAAAGAAGCTGGCATAACTCCAGATGACATTAGAACGTTGGATGATTTGAGACGCTTGCCTTTCACCCGTAAGACTGACCTGCGGGACAACTATCCTTTTGGACTTTTTGCCGTTCCGAAAAGCGAAGTTGTACGTATCCACGCTTCATCCGGTACAAGCGGAAAACCAACTGTTGTAGGATACACCAAAAACGATCTGGAAATATGGTCTGACCTCATGGCACGTAATCTGACCATGGTAGGTCTTGGCAAGAACGACGTATTTCAAAATGCAGTAAACTATGGTCTTTTTACCGGTGGCCTTGGATATCACTATGGGATAGAGAAAATCGGTGCAATGACGGTTCCCAGTGGTACAGGCAGCACTGCACGCCAGCTTGAAATGATGATGGATTTCGGAGTAACAGCTCTGCATTGCACTCCATCTTATGCTCTTTACCTTGCTGAGACGGCCCGGGAGATGGACATAGTTGAGAAATTATCTCTACGCGTAGGATGTTTCGGTGCAGAACCGTGGTCATCCAACACCCGAAAACAACTTGAGAACATACTCAACATCAAAGCATATGATTCTTATGGCCTCTCCGAACTAATGGGGCCCGGCGTGGCCTTTGAGTGTGAAGAACAAGATGGACTACACTTATGGAGTGATCATTTCTTTGTAGAAGTGCTTGATCAGAATGGAGAACAGGTTGCTGAGGGAGAAAAAGGTGAACTTGTACTGACATCTCTTACCAAAGAGGCACTTCCTATAATAAGATACAGAACTGGTGATATCACAAGGTTGCTGGAAAGTGAATGTTCATGTGGGCGCACTACTGTACGCATTTCAAGGTTATTGGGCAGAGCTGACGATATGCTCATTGTAAGAGGCATTAATGTATTCCCCTCACAGATAGAAGATGTTGTAGTGAATATCCCGGAGATCACCGAACATTTCCAGGTCCTCCTTGACAGAAACAAAAAGATGCTGGATGAGATCACAGTGAAAGTGGAAATTACGGAAAATGCTTTTACAGGCGAATTGCGTGATCTGGCTGCATTGCAGAAACATGTGGAAAATGAGCTTCAAAGTGTTCTTAACATACGTACCAATGTAGAACTGGCTGAGAAAGGCTCCATACCCCGCACAGAAGGTAAGTCTAAGAAAGTCATCGACAGAAGGAATGCTCTTTGATCGCTTACTTTCGCTGATCAGCGTAGAATGTAAATAAGGTGAGATTATGGCACATGTAATGGAAATCCTTGGAATGACACGGGTAGT
>DAKU01000176.1 GCA_002508425.1 Methanosarcinaceae archaeon UBA470 | reverse complement strand
TGGTTGTCTGTTCCTCCCGATACTATGTTGAAATCCCTTTCTATAAGGCTTTCAGAGAGCATCTTTGCATTCTTGACGGTCTGCTCCTGATCCTGCTTGAACTGCTTGCTTTGTGCTTCCTTGAAAGCCACAGCCTTTGCAGCTATTATGTGCATTAGAGGTCCACCCTGTATTCCGGGGAATATGGCCTTATCAAGTGCTTTTGCATATTCTTCTTTGCACATGACCATTCCGCCTCTTGGTCCACGCAGGGTTTTGTGAGTGGTTGTTGTGACGAAATCAGCATACGGTACAGGGCTTGGGTGTACTCCAGCTGCCACAAGTCCGGCAATATGGGCAATATCAGCCAGCAGATATGCACCTACTTCATCAGCTATCTCTCTGAAGCGCTTGAAATCAAGTGTACGGGAATAAGCAGATGCTCCACACACAATCATACGGGGTTTTGTCTGCTTTGCCATTTCCATAAGTGCATCGTAGTCCAATGCTTCAGTTTCCTTAGATACTCCATAGGGTACTATTTTGTAAAGCTGGCCAGCGAAGTTAACAGGGCTTCCGTGTGAAAGATGACCTCCATGTGAGAGGTCCATGGACATTATGGTCTCTCCCGGTTTGAGTACGGAGAAATATACGCCCATATTGGCACCTGAGCCTGAGTGAGGTTGCACATTCACATGCTCTGCACCAAATATGGCTTTTGCTCTGTCTCTTGCGAGGTTTTCAGCAATATCTACAAATTCGCAGCCACCATAATATCTCTTACCCGGATAGCCTTCAGCATATTTGTTTGTCATTATCGAGCCCTGTGCTTCCATGACCGCACGGCTCGTATAGTTCTCAGATGCTATGAGGTTGAGTTTGTAATCCTGGCGGTTCGCTTCAAGCTTCAGGGCTTCAGCGATCTCGGGGTCAATGTCTAAAATATAGGACATAATATCATCCAATTACAAGCTGTTTTAAGGTTTATTTATCTCTGCGTAGTACAATCCTGCCATCCACTTTAAGTTTACCCTCAGTGAACAGTTTTATTGCTTCAGGGAAGATCCTATGTTCCTGTTCCAGTATCCTGGAGGCAAGCGTGTTCTCCGTGTCATCATCTTTCACGGGTACAGAACTCTGGATTATTATAGGTCCACTATCCATTCCCTCATCAACGAAGTGCACTGTGCATCCGGCGACTTTGACGCCGTATTCAAGTGCTTGCCTGGGGCCATGCAGCCCTTTAAAAGAAGGTAGCAATGCAGGATGTATATTCATGATCCTATCTCTATATGTCTGGATCACTTCACTGCCTAATATCCTCATGTATCCTGCAAGTAGCACCAGGTCTACATTATAAAGCTGCAATGTTTCAATTATCTTTTTTTCNNCATGTATTTTTGCACGTTCAAGGGCATAAGCATCTCTCTTATCACTAATGACCACGCTGAGCTTTACATCCTTTAAATAACCGCTTTCCACATGGTCAATGATAGACTGAAGATTAGAACCACTGCCTGATACTAAAACTCCTATATTGGTGGTCATTATAGGCACTTAAAGTATCTTCATATAATTAGATTTTTGGATTTGGTCCACGACCGAGTTGAAAAATATCAATGTTTTTTGCACTTTGTCTTCTCGTCAATGAGGCTTACAAACTCCTCTGGTCCGGCCATTCTATCCAGTTCTTTTTCTTCGATAAGAACTGTGTTCTCTACAGTGTCTGACTTGCTTGGACCTTTTATTATAAAGACTGATCTTGTCTGTGTCACACAGGAGATGCTGCTCATCAAATCAGCTCTTTTTATCATAGCGCTGCTGTAAGTGCTGACTCCTGTAAGCATTGTGTCATGGTTATCTTTGGATATTGCTTTAAATGGTGCCTGTGACGTTGAGACCACCTGGTAGCCCAGAGAATGAAGCAGATCAAGAACATTGTCCTCTTCTTGATATTTTGTCTCCTCACGTTGCATTGGTGGTTCCTTAAGCTTCTTTTCAAAAGCCTGCAGTATATCTATGGATTTTGCAAGTGCAACATCAAGCAACTCTTCCAGATGTAATACTACATCTATGGATGCATCCATCCCGCCTTCTTCGTATTTACTGATAGTTCTCCTGGAAACTCCCAGTTCTGAAGCAAGGGTTCCCAAAGACATTGCCTGCTTTGTACGTGCTTCTTTCAGGACATCACCATCTATGGAGACATACAATCCCCCAGGTGCTGCAGATACAAGCGGTGGCACATTCTCCACAAAGTAATCATAAAGTGTCTGGACGTTAACCGCAGGTATCTCATATCTCATGTAGACTACGCTATCTTCAAGCATCTGGTCCCGGGTTTTAGCTCCTACAAGAAGCGCTGAGCCACCCAAATATTTTGCAAGCGCCTTCATTTCATGAGCTGTTTCCTCGTTCAGCCCATCAATATTGTACAGCACTTTGCAGAAAAGCAGGATATTCTCATTCCTTGCAGCAAGATCAAAACTCCTCGGCCTGATGTTACAGCGCTTTGAGACAATGAAGTTTGCCTGTCTCAGTACATCTACTATCTGATGTATGAGGATGTCTTTTGTCATGACTACCAAATGATTGTTTGCGCATCTATATGTATTTTTGCTTTCCTCTTGTCTTTAACTCATTTTCCCTGCAGAAAACTTAATTGTATGCAACTCATCAGTAACCCAAAAACCAAGGTCAAAACCATGATCATAGGTATAGATGATACGGATTCAAGGGAAGGCATGTGTACAACGTACTTGGGAGCCCTGCTCATGGACGAATTGAGACAGTATGGTACTATAGTGGAACTCCCTGTGCTTGTTCGTCTCAATCCCACAATTCCTTACAAAACCAGAGGCAATGCATGCGTAGGCATAAATATAGCAACATCTTGCCCTGATAAGGTAATGGAACATGTAATTTCAAGAATTTCGACAATGGCAGCACTGGAATGTGATATGACAAATCCAGGGGTGGTATTTGTCCAGGATGATGAATGTGAAAGTGTCCGAGATGTCCTGGGCACTTTTTTCCAGCGTGCTGTGAAGGAAGTCCTTTCAATTGAAGAGGCAAAATACGTTATTGCTAAAACCGGTTTGCAGTCCAAAGGATTCAAGAATGGCCGAGGTCTTATAGGCGCACTATCTGCCTGTGGGTCCATACTGAATCCGGGGTGGGACCATACTTTTGAGTATTTGGCTTACAGGCAAAGAGAGAAATGGGGTACTCCCAGAAATGTGGATAAAGCTAGCTTCTTTGTTGCCGACAGTGCCACTTATCCAGCAACATGGGACACAGTTGATGTATCCAATGAACTTGTGGTATGTGTGCCCCATTCTCCAGACCCGGTACTCTATGGAATAAGGGGCAAGGACCCGGAAGTTGTAAGAAGAACAGCAGAAATGATATCTTCTGAACTCCTGGAAAGGTCATGTGTATACTGTACGAACCAGGGTACAGATATGCATTTGATACCCGTTGATAGTATATCCGAAATACAAGAGATGCACTCCTATATAGTATCTGGTTTCGTGTCAGATGATCCATTTACGATACCCGGGGGACATACAATCTTTTCTATATCCGACAGCAGCGGTGCCTCTGTTGAATGTGCGGCCTTTGAGCCAACAAAGGACTTCAGATCATTGGTGCGCAAGCTCATTCAAGGTGATATCGTTAAGGTTTATGGAAGTTTCATGAACAAAGCTCTGAATATCGAAAAGATAGAGGTAGTTTCCCTTGCACCTTTGGTAGCTTCCCACAATCCGGAATGTCCTTCCTGCGGAAAAAGAATGGAATCAGCAGGCAAAGGGCAAGGATACAGATGCAGGAAATGTGGTACTAAATCGCCGGTCTTGGTACAGGTAAATCTAAAAAGGGATATTGAACCAGGTATATACGAGGTACCCCCATGTGCCCGCAGACATCTGGCCAAACCACTTGTAAGATTCCAGAATCCTTCAGTAAAAGAATTTCCATCCAGATGATGTTATCTCAAATGACTAAGGTCTATTACCTGTGGAGTTTTCAGTTTGTGGGCATTCATTTTTATCCTGCGTATAACTGAATCCGCCTGCTCTTTTGTAATGCCCACTGTATTCCGGGCAATATCGGGTGTTTCTCCCTCAAGCAGAAGGGAAAGGAATCTGTCCACTTCATTATAGGTAATCCCCAGTTCTTTTTCATCTGTCTGGCCACTCCAAAGTCCGGCAGAAGGTACTTTATTGATGATCGTTTCTGGAATCCCCATTGAGGCTGAAAGTTCCCACACATCAGTCTTATACATGTCACCAATAGGAAGGATGTCTACTCCTCCATCCCCATGCTTTGTGAAATAGCCTAAAAGCAGTTCAGTTTTATTTCCTGTGCCTATGACGATTCTGTTGAGCAAGTTGGCATGATAATAAAGCACCGACATTCGGATGCGTGCCTTCAGGTTCCCTTTGGCGTGGGGTGTAGTTTTCTTTCCATCCGGAATATTCTCAAGGTAAGCAGTGAGAATCCCTGAGATATCTATGGCCTTAAACTCTATGCCTAATTGATGAGCCACTTCGGTTGCATCAAGAACATCTTCTGCAGGTGTGAGATTGAGTTCCGGAAGGTGTATTCCCAGAACTTTGTCCTTGCCAAGGGCTTCAACTGCTAAATATGCTACAAGTGCAGAATCGATGCCCCCGCTGATGCCAAGGACAGCTCCTTCAGCATTTGCTTCCCTTACTTTTTCCCTTATAAATTCAACAACTGCCTCTCTTACTTTTTCCGTTTCCATGTTCCTGTCCTCTGTAGCGGCTTAAGTTAAAATTCAATTTTATTTCTGTCCTTATTGCTACAT
>DAKU01000129.1 GCA_002508425.1 Methanosarcinaceae archaeon UBA470 | reverse complement strand
CCAGAGATCGAGCAGCAGAATAAGAAAAAAAAGAACAATCAATAGTACTTATATTAGAGAATTCAAAAAGGACAGTTATGGTATGATAAATACCATTGCCGCCACTATTGTAGTCCATTTTCCGTCATTATCGCCTTTTGCACACTGACAGATGTGGAGTGAGTCAAAAATATGACCGCTTGCTTTGTAAACCTGTTCACGCTCGTGCCATGCAGACTCTACATTAAACTCAATACCCAATGTAGTTGCTAGCATAGTTGCAGCAAGATCTTCTGCATATTCGCCCGCGGTAATTTCATCTTCTCCAAAGGAATGATGTTCTGAAATGTATCCATATTGTTCCTTTGCATCCACGGGGATGGCAGTACCAATTGCAGCAGCCATCAGACGTTGAGGTTCATTTGTCTGATTCTTTGCAAGAACACAGTGTACTATAGCTCCTGGCTTTAGTTCTGGAAGACCTTCTTCCTTTTTTACGATTTTGCAATTAGGAGGTAATATACTTGAAACAGATACGAGATTATATTTCTCAATACCTGCATTCCTTAAGGCCAATTCGAAAGATGCGAGTTTGTCTTTATGAACACCAGCGCCTTTGACCATAAAAGCTTTTGTTGGTATCATACTCACTTCAAACACAACCAAATATATTAAGTCTTTCTATTTTCCATGACTGGAATGCGATTTTGAAACATCTCATTTATGAGATTAAGAGATTTAAAATATATCTGGCCTAAATCCTATGTCAAGAATAGGCCAGCATTCCATAATTTGTATTGCCTTAATTACACAACTTCCATAGTTTTGGGAAAATCTCCCTCAAAGTGAAGCTGACCATCTTGAATCTCAAGAGTTTCTATATTCAGCCCCGACATCTTTGCAAGATTTAAATTGATTAGGTCCTCAAAAGCTTGCTCACCTTTATCAGCACTTCCATCTGGCATAGGCAGCATACCCACTTTTGATTCATATATATCTATGCTAATAGTAGAATCACTAGACTTCTCAAAACGTCCAGAAACATATACTGGTCCTTTGAAGTCATATCCATAATCTTTCAGATCTACATAAGCTGACATTTCTGCTTCGTTATTGTCGCCTAATTTGACCTGTATCTGTTTGATAGCTCCTTCATTGTTAGTGGCCTGTAGGTATGAGCTCAATTGAGAACTGGAAAGTGTGATATCCATGGGAGCTGGGTCAGAATATTGAATGTTGCTTGTAAGCTGGTATTCGGAAATCGGGGATTTAAGGGTTATACCATTTTCTTCTACCATTTGATCAAAAAGGACCGGATCAACTTCAACACCCAAATCTTTTGCTTCATCTGTACCAAGCACATGAGTCAATATCGGAATATTTACTAGTCCACTTGCAGCTACAGTTGTAAGTAGTATTAATATTAATACTACAACTCCTACTATTATTAAGTTCATTTTACTTCTTTTGACAGTAGTTCCTGAAGAATTCACTTGAACAACTCCTTGGAAGGATTTCATACAATCTCATACAATTATCTGTGTACAGTAAGACCTGACTTTCTGCTAGTGATTCAGTATATCGGGAATATTTGTACATTATCTTGTTTACTAAAACTAGAATATTATTCGTGCCAATATATATAAATGTGTATGAGTAACCAAATGGGAATTGTAGCTCACACCCTCATAAATACTCCTTGGTAGATTGGATCGAAGGAAGGAAGTATGATCCTAAGATGCGAGCCAATATATAATCTATAATCATTGTATTTAAGATTCTCTTTTGAATTAACAGAATTTTTCAATGATAGTCAATAGTTTCATTAATACCAATCTGTATTTAATATCTGTATTGTCAGCAGTTGAGAGATAGTCTATGTGAAAGAGACAATATCAACTAAAAAACGACTCTTCCGATTTTAAATTGCAGGTGTAAAAATGGACTTCACCCAAAAGCTTGGAACTACATTGTGTGATGGCGATACATTCACTTTCTCATGGAAAAATGAGGATAACTGGCCTGTAGTTTCCGTTTCAGAGAATATAGAGCAACTTGGGTACGCACCGGATGACTTTATCTCAGGTGATCTAACTTATTCGGACATAGTGTATCCGGACGATAGGGGTAAATTGAAGGCTCTGATCCAGCAATGGAATCGAAAGAATATGCCATGTCTTTTTTTGGAATACAGAATAGTAGACAGTAAAGGTAACGTGCGCTGGATAGCAAAATTTGTTAAGGCACAATATGATGAAGAAGGTATCCTTAAACATCTGCACGGAACAATTGTAGATATCACGGAAAGTAAGATGACAGAGTTGTCCCTGCAGCCGGAAAATGAATATCTTAGAAGTATTGTCAATACTGTAAGAGAAGCACTTTTGGTTCTTGATACCAATTTTAAAATAATATTTGCGAACCTTTCATTCTACAAGTTGTTCAGAACAAACCCTTTAGAAATCGAAGGTCTACCTATATATGATATTGAAAATGGGCAGTGGAATATTCCAGCTCTAAAAACCAGGATGTTAACGCTTTTAGAAGGTAACACAGAGTTTAATGATCTGGAAATAGAAACGGATTTCAACAAAATTGGACGCCGGGTGCTGCTTGTCAATTCCAGAACGATGGATACTTTCAATGGTAACGAAAAAATGATCTTGCTTGCCATCGAAGATGTCACTGAAAGCAAAAAGTCTGCGATGGAACTGAAGGCATCAGAGGCAAAATATTCTGCCCTTGTGGAAAAAGGAAATGATGGTATAATTATAATACAGGGAGAGGTCTTACGATTCACGAATTCTAAATTCCTTGAATTAACGGGTTACCAAAACGAGGAAATCATCAATAGTGCATTGCTTGACCACGTTCCTATCGATTTCAGGCGTATGCTTTTGAAACGATATACTAAAGCACTAAGGGATGAGCGAAGTATAAAGCGCAATTATGAAGTGGATTTCATTAAAAAAGATGGATCCGCTTTTCCTGCCGAAGTTAGTCTTTCTTTCATTTATTATGAAAATAATCCAGCTGTGATGATCGCTATAAGGGATATAGCGGAACGTAAAAAAGCAGAGATGGAACTCAAAGATTCTGAAAAGAAGTATTCTACTCTTGTGGAAAAGAGTAACGATGGGATCGTTATATTACAGAATGACAATCTGGTATTTGCCAATAACAAATTCATTGAGATCATTGGATATACTCGTACAGAAGCTATTGGTAAACCGTTTGCAAGTTTCCTTACCATCGAATATCGTCGAATGATCAGTGGTAAGTTCAAGAGAAACCTTGAAAAAAAGCGTCAAACAGCTCATAAATATGAGATCGAGCTTCTTTCAAAAATAGGTATAAAAATTCCTGTAGAGATTAACTCATCGATAATAGAGCATGAGGGAAGACCAGCTTACATGGCTATTATTAGAGACATTACGGAGCAGAAGAATAGAGAAAAGGAACTTCTCAAACTAATTGAAGTGCAAAAGGTTCTTGAAAACGTTATTGAAAGCAGTCCTGCAATTGTTTTCTTCTGGAAGCCGTATGATAATTGGCCTGTAGAGTTCGTATCTGAAAATATTTCTCAATTCGGATATACTGCAAAGGAATTTATGTCAGGTAAAATGCTTTACGGTGATATAATCCATCCTTATGATCTTGAAAAAATGAACCATGAAACTTTAAGATGCATTGAGGAAGGAGAAAAAAACATTTCTCTTGAGTATCGTATCCTTACAAGGTCAGGTGAAGTGCGATGGATAGACGAACGTTCTGTTATTAAAAGGGACGCTGAAGGCAGGATACAATATATACATGGTATTATAGTTGATGTAACAGAACGTAAGAATGCCAATAATTTTATGCGCATAGGTTCGGAACTTGGTACATTGTTCACTCCTACAGCTGACATAAAAGAGCTATTTCAGCAGTTCCTTGAACTTGTTACACAGGTAAAGGGAATTGATTGTGGTGCTTTGTATCTTGTAGATGAGGTCACAGGAGATCTAAACTTAGTTGCCCATAAAGATCTTTCATTTAAGTTTGTGAATAGTATCCGGCAATATTCTGTAAATTCTTTACATGCAAGGATACTTAAAACAGAATATCCAATCTATAAGCTCTATTCTGAAATCAGTTCCATGACTCCTGGGTCAGATCTTGGTTTTGAGGGACTTGAAGCCACTGCCATATTACCTCTAAAGTATGAAGGCAATGTTGTAGCAATATTCATGCTAGCATCACATACTGAATATGCTATTTCACACAATACGCGTAGTTCACTTGAGAGCATTGCTTCTCAAGCGGGTCCTTCCATTGGACGCATAAGGGAACAGGTGCATGTCCAAAAGGACACAACCAATCTGCAAGATATATTTAACAATATAGAGGATTTTCTCTACGTACTTGATACCAATGGCTGTATATTACACACTAATAGTTTCCTCTGTAAACGTCTGGGATATTCTCATGAGGAATTAATTGGTCTGAACATAGTAAACCTGCATCCGCAGAAAAGAGCTATAGAGGTGGCCACTGCACTTGCCGAAATATTGGCCGGAAAAATGTTCATGGTAAAGATCCCCTTTGAATCATATGATGGAAAACTGATACCTGCGGAGATAAAAATCAGCCGGGGAACTTGGGATGGACAATCAGCTCTTATCTGTCTTGGGCGAGAGAGAATCTAAAAAAACATGGCTCTGTAAAAATAGGAAGAAGGAATTGATATGATTAACATCGATCCATCTGGAATTCTGGTACGATATAATGTAAAGGCTGAAAAAGAGCTGAGTCCCGAAGAGGTGGCTAAAGAGCTATACCCAGAAGACGTTGTAATAAGGCCGATAGTTGAGGCCGTTTTTGAAGGTGATGAGGATGATGTAATAAATGCTTTAGAGGAAGCGATCAGTGCCGGAAGAGATCCGTTATCTCTCATTGATGATGCTCTCATGCCAGGTATGGGTATTGTATCTGGGTTATATGATAATGGCATTCTTTTTCTTCCGGATGTCATTATATCTGCACATGCAATGACCGATGGCATCGAATATTGTAAGCAGATGTCCAGTTCAACTCATGAGTTCAAAGGAAAAGTCGTATCTTTTGTTGTAGAGGGAGATATGCATGATATTGGCAAGAAGATAGTCACTGTTCTTTTGCGTGCGAATGGTTACGAAGTTATAGATCTTGGAAATGACGTGCTGGTTAGCGAAGTAATCAGTGCTGTCAAGAAAGAAAAACCTCTCATGCTTTCTGGTACAGCTTTGATGACCACTACCATGTATTCGTTCAAAGAAATTAATAACCTCTTGCTTGAGAACAATATTCGTATTCCTTTTGTGTGTGGTGGAGGAGCTGTAAAACAAGATTTTGTATTTGGATATGAACTTGGAGTCTATTGTGAGGATGCAGCAGATGCCCCAAAGATAGCCGACGAGATACTCAAAGGTGCTGGTGTTGAAGAACTAAGGGAAAAATTCCACAGACACTAAGATTAATATAAGCTGAAGCTCTCGCGCGGATATTATTTTCCTTATTTTGCATGCTTCTTTCTTTTTATGCTCATTTTTTTCTGGATGATGGTGTACTAGAGAGAACTATTTCTTCTCAAGAATTCTGTATATTGTTTAGTAATGAGATGTTATATTGAGTCCTTTTTTGTAATTTATTCATCTGTTAGGTCCAATCCCAAATTACTAGTACTTAAATACTTTGGTGCATTGGGGTGTATATTAAATTATAAAAGTACTATGTTCTAAAAAACGCAATCGATAACTATGAATATGGCTTGTTAAGTTTTTTCAATACACTTTATTGTCCATATCTTCTTATACCTGTACAATATGATGTATTCACATTTATGGTATATGAACATTATTGCACACGAATGAATACTTTTATTGTATATATTTCAGTTTAAAAAATATAACAATATCAGCAACCGTTTTTTTTCATTATTTTCTTATACGACCTATATATCTTTCAAGCAAAAAGTTAATATATAACAACTCTGCAAAACAAATGTTTATATAGGTGAACAAGAGTTGCATATTTAGGTCGAAAGGCCAACTAAGGTAGATTGGATCAAGGCTTATTCAAGCCTTAAAAATAAATTGAAGGAAGTGTAGTATGCTAAAAATAGACTACAAGGATATATTAGTACGATACAACGTAAAAATGGAAAAATCAATGACCCCAGAAGATGCTGCAGCAGAGCTTTATCCAAAGGATGCTCTCATTCGCCCAATTGCTGAAGCAATTTTTGAAGGTGAAGAAGATGATGTAATTGCAGGTCTCGAGAAGGCCATTGCAGCTGGAAAGAGTCCAGTAGCTCTCATTGATGATGCCCTGATGGTCGGTATGGGTGTAGTAACAAACCTGTATGACCAGGGTATAATCTTCCTGCCAAACGTTATGATGTCTGCAGATGCAATGCTCGATGGTATCGAGTACTGTAAAGAGAAGTCTGGTGAGTCTCCAGAATCAAAAGGCAAGGTCGTTGTCCATGTGGCAGAAGGAGATGTCCATGACATCGGTAAGTCCATCGTTGCCGCACTTCTCAGAGCAAACGGTTACGAAGTAATCGACCTCGGAAGAGATGTACCAGCAGCAGAAGTCCTTGCATCAGTTAAGGAACACAAGCCAATCATGGTAACAGGTACTGCATTGATGACAACCACCATGTATGCATTCAAAGAGGTCAATGACCAGCTCCTTGAAGCAGGAATCAAGATCCCATTCGCATGCGGTGGCGGAGCAGTTAACCAGGACTTCGTTTCAACATACACACTCGGTGTCTATGGTGAGGAAGCAGCAGATGCACCAAAGATGGCAGATGCTATCCTGAGCGGTGTTGGCATAGACAAACTTAGAGAAATGTTCCACAAACACTAAACGAGGTGAAAAAAATGGCAGTTAAAAGATACACACAGATGGCTTATGCAAATGCAGATGAGATGGTATTCGGTCGTTCAAAATATCCAGTAAAAGCAGGACTTGGAGTAGAGATCGGTGCAGGATGCACTATCGCTGAAGTTAACTACGCACCAAGGCCAGAGGCAGGAGTTTCCAAAGAGAAGCTGGTCAATGAATACCAGAGAATTACAAGAGACATTTTGCAGAGAATGGTCCAGGTAGGTTTCCCTGCAGTAGTACTCGAGACAGAACACGTGCAGCAGATGACCAACAACCCAACATGGGGAGGCGAGGTCGCACACGCACAGAAGACCATTATGGAAGAGTACTATGAGGAATATGGCCTGAAGTCCGCACTGAGGCACACTCCTGGTGACATCAGAGAGAACAAGGACTACATGGACCTCAGAGGAGACAAGTACCCTGTCGTTATGGAATCATTCGAAGCTGTTGCAGAAGGCGGAGCAGACCTGTTATCCATTGAATCAATGGGTGGAAAGGAGATCTTCGACTATGCAATTCTGAGGAACGACATTGGCGGCATGCTCTACGCAATAGGCGTACTGGGTAGCATGGACATGGAATACCTCTGGCAGGACATTACAAAGATTGCCCAGAAGAAGAACGTTGTTTCAGCTGGTGACACTGACTGTGCACAGGCAAACACTGCAATGTTCATTGCAGGTGGACTTCTGGACAAGAACCTGGCACACACCCTCGCAATCATTGCAAGGAGCCTCGCAGGAGCAAGGACCCTCTCCGGATATGAAGCCGGTGCAGTAGGCCCAGGAAAAGACTGCGGATACGAGAACATATTCGTAAAGGCAATCACTGGTATGCCAATGGCCTTTGAAGGTAAGACCTCTACCTGTGCTCACTCTGATGTTATGGGTAACCTGATCATGCAGTGTTGTGACCTCTGGTCCAACGAGTCTGTTGAATACCATTCCGAGTTTGGTGGTACTACAGTCCAGTGCTGGTCTGAGACTCTCAGCTACGACTGCGCATTGATGAACGTTGCACTCAAGTCCGGAAACGAGAAGATTCTCAGAGACCTGCTTGTAGCATCTGACAAGTACAGAGACCCACAGTCCTACATACTTGCATACGACAACGCATACAAGATCGGTCAGGCAATCGTAAAGGACGGTAACGACCTGTACCTCCGTGCAAAGAACGCTGCTCTGGAATGCTGCAACCTGTTGACCTCTGCAGAAGGCCTTGAAATGACAAGGTTCGAGAT
>DAKU01000084.1 GCA_002508425.1 Methanosarcinaceae archaeon UBA470 | reverse complement strand
AGGAAAAGTGATTGACCCATAAAATATAAAAAGAAAATTAACCTCTTCACAAGCATGGACCAGTCTCTCATACACAAAAGTAAAGTCTTCTTTTCGGATGTAGATTGAAGGATCCTTAATAAACAAGTCAAGAACAGAAAACATCGAATGCTTTCCAAATCCGGGCCTACTATAAGAATTTACCACATCCACAGGGATTGGAGCGTAACCACTTTGTTCCAATAACTCATGTATCGAAAGGGTTGGCTGCAATCCCTCGAAATCTGTTATCTGAAAATCTGCATCCAGATAAATATCACTATCAAGTACATAGCTTCTTCGTGTATGTTCTTTCTTGAAGAAAAAACCAGACTCGTAGTCGAACCAATGCATTTTTAATTCCAAAGATTCAGTCCTAGATTGCCAACGTTCTAGAATTTTTTCATCGCTTGTGTTTAGCATTCGATTTCCTCATTACTTTCGTTGATAGACAATCATTTCTCAATCTTTCCTTATGGTATGTTGATGTGAAGAAATAAGCGAATAGCCATATTGCTTTGGTTTCATTCGCTATCGAATATATCAAGTTAACCTGATTCATTGATAGAAATTAGAAACTAAAATCTTCACACCAGTTGCTATCCGTTACTCTATTACCATTTAACTCACATGTGTACTCTGTGTAGGAATCATTCGGTTCATTATTATAATCATATAAACCGTATACAGTGTATAAATCACCGTATTCGGAACGATGACGACAGTTTTCACAACATTTTTCTTGTCCATCATGCCATCCCATAAGATCCCCCTTTCAAAGTCTCCATTACTCAATCTATTGTGAAGGCATTGGCGATACTGTTAGCTGTTGCTTGACCGCCTTCCGCAACAAATGCCTCATATGCTAAACCTATTGATTCAGATAATTCAAAATCGGTTTCGTGAAATAAACCCTTTTGTTTCAAGTACTCCTCCAATTCATATATCGTCATGGTTTTGTCTTGACTGAACAAACCATAGGCAAGTTCTCCGATTGTTTTGTATATAAGTTTCATTTCATACTCCTTGATTTGGCATTGCCCAGACTGGAATGTGTTGGATGAAGGCTGCATACTATCAAACGATTGAGGTTGTAAACCACTGTCATTCAGTCATCAATACCCATCTCAGATTCATCCGAATTAAAAAGCTCAATTTCATTCGGGCTTAACCAAGCACTATCTAAACGATTGATTAATCTAGCGCATTTATAGGCCATATCCAGCGGTAAAATTGTATGGGCTTGATACCTTTCAGACTTTGGTTGCCATTCACACACCAATGCGAGATTTATTTTTTCATCAGTTAAAGCTAAGGGTAGAAGCATAGAGATAGAATCGTTCTTGGGGTAGTAGATGGGTATTGCCATCCTATAGTCCCATTGTACTTTATTAAAAGCATCCTCAACAGCAATCTTCAAGGCATTATACATTCGTTTTCGTATTTGATCATTATGCTCGACTTCAACCTTAAGCTTGGTATAGTCTAGGCGCCCATTTGGGAATTTGAAATTCTCTAGTGCGTTGTTAACAGAAATGCACTCATCAATCATTTTTCGCGGCAAGCGAGGGAGATTCGCAATAATTATATGTTCAGCGTCAATTTCAGGTTGGCCTTTTCGAAAATCATAGATAAACTCTTGATATCTATCATAATTTAAATATGAAGCTCTCTCTGGAATCTTCTGGAAATTACGGGTAATAAGCTTTCCATCGCCTTCCCCTCTAACACAAAATGATCTATACCCCCATTCCCAGCCGCCATTTTGGTGCATGTATTTGTCTTTTTTATAAGTTGAGAATAGGGCAAAGATTGGCCGGTACAGCTTATCTACCAACCCTGTATTAAACGCGGCATAACCATCCACCACCACAATTTTTTTTTCAGCACTAAGCTTAAGGAAGGTATAGCTTAAATAATTTTTCAAAATAGAATTTTTACTGGAATCTGCAAAGCTCCATATCTCCGGCAGGGCCATGGCACTAAGATCGTCAAAAAATCGATCAATCACACCAAGGAATGCCCAAGTGTAAAGTGAGGGTTTTTCGCTTGGGCGATAATTTCCTGATACTGTAACCTGATCATTGTTAGCAGCTGGATGAGAATTTAAGGAAACTGAACAAACCGGAGGGTCATACTGATTTTCAAACGTGTACTCAATCCTCAAAGAATTCTCATATTCTTTTAGTAGGTGGCTCAGTTTTTCAAACCCATATTCCTTATAGTCAAACCCTTTTTCCTTTAATGATGCGCCTAAATTTGATAACAAGACCGGTCCCTCATTATACTTCTGTAAATCAATGATACAAAGCTTAATGGTTTCAAGTATTCTATCCACTTCCCCCTCCTTAGAAAAATTTATTCTAAGCAAAACCCCATAATTGGATGGTGACTTTAGATTAAGTATTCCAATCTAATTCTGTATAGAGATACCTTTTTAGGCGCGTGATAATTGATGATATAACACATCGAAAAAACTCGTTGATTTATACACCTGCCTAAGGGGACTACCTTCTCCCTTTACAAGAGTTTTCTGATCAATTCTTAAGTATCGAATACAAATGTATCAAGCTTTCCAGCTATATCAGTCAGAATCTTCAAACCAAGAATTGTCTTCATTATAGTCAGGACTATCTGCTCGATTCCCTTCATTATCAAAAGTGAAAGGAGCCAATTCACTTTCCGACCAATTTCTGATCATAGACTCGAAACAATCTTCACAGTAATAACCTGGCTCTACATCCTCAGGAAGTTCCTCTTCCTCCCTGAATCTTATGCCACCCCAATCAGTACCACATCGCTCACATCGGTTACCCATATTGTCCTCCTATGACTGTGTGTTTGTTGACTGTGAACTCTGCATAAAAGTTACACTCAAAGGTTCAAGTAGCCAGTTTCACCCTGCGTTCAGGAAGTTCATGATCTCCTGGAAACTCTTGCCGCTTTTGATGAATGCTTCCATTATCTGCCGGGCCTGATGCTCCTTTTTCTGCACCATGAGT
>DAKU01000080.1 GCA_002508425.1 Methanosarcinaceae archaeon UBA470 | reverse complement strand
ATACTATCCCCAATGTTTCATCGCTGCCTTATTCACAATCATACAGCCTTTTTTCATTTTCTCGCTGCTTTTAAACAATCCTTAGTTAGACTTTTTAGAAATCCTCGTCTTTCAAAAAACCGTAGACTAACACAGATTCATGGGAATATACCCCTCTATGTTTGACTATCAATTAGTTAATAGTCTTTCTACAGAACCTAAGTAAGGATATTAATAAAAAATAAGAAAGGATCAGTGTTGATCAGATTTTTTATGATGAGGCGTTCATCTTCAAGTTCTTTCTGCGCAGAACTAACAAACACCTTTAGCAGTTTTTTCATCATATTACCTCTGCAATACGTAATATCAGATAACCTCTTCGAAAGGGCGGAATCAGCAACAATTCTGCGCATCTTCTTTTTTGACTATCAACTGCCATGACTTCTGATTCTTCCACTCACACACCATCCCATAACCACAATAATAGCACTCCAGCTCCTCGTATATCTCAATGTCCTCGCTCAATATCTCACCACAGCTTCTTTGATTCTATCCAGCACCTGCACCAGCTACAATTAATAAAGGATTGCTAATGTGTTCAATTGTTTCTTTTTGTTCGTGAGTAAAACTTGACATTTCATTCACCATAAATGAATGGCTTGATAAGGATCAAAAGATGTTCTACAGTACATCTTGATTCTATCAACTGACCTCGATTGAGAACATTTTAATAATTTCACAACTACAGAGAAAGTTAACATCTAAATAATAATTTGCATAATATTTATAATTTTGTATATTTCGTGATCAAAAAGCTTAAATTTGACCACCAGACGCAGTATAATCCCCGAACACAAGCTGTCCATACCTTTTCTGCCGGTTGATCTTGTCCATGACCTCATCTTTAGCCGAGGTCTTTACGTTCACACGGATGCGCCCGTCAGTGGATACTTCTTAAGTGAGCACATATCTCACCGGGAAATATTCTCTCACGCTGGGACTTATCTTATGGCCGGGACAGATGATCTGGACATTGTTCTTTTCGAGAATGGCTGCGATCTTCTCCCGGAGATAGCAGGCACTGGTTGAAATAAGATAGACTATGCAATATTCAAGTGATAATTATTGCTACTGCGCTTGTATTCGGAAACTTACCGATAAAGAAGTAAACTTTTAATTGACTGGTTCGTTTTTATGAGGTCACCTTTGATATACCTGTCTGAATGATCGATAAACCCTGATCAATCATTCTTTTCCTCCTCCTGCTTCTTTAGTTAAGAATGCGCGGCCTTTGGTCGTCAAGTGGTATTTCTGCTTGCTGCTACGAGGTTTGTCAGGTATGGTCATTTCGATGTAACCGAGTTCCATAAGGTTCTTGGTCTGTTTCTTAAGCTCTCCTGATATGGTCCTGTGACCTAATCCAGAAGCAAGTGCAGCCATTCCTGCATCACTTTCCATAAGAAGATCAAGTACTTTGGCTTGAACCACTCGGATAGACTTCAACACCCAACAGGGTCTTACCCTCCACTGTCATCAATTCAACATCGGGAACAAGCCTTGGGGCAATATGATCCGCAATTATACTGCAAAGCCTCTCTTCTTCATCAAGTGGGTCCTGGACACCTATGATCCCCTTTGTCCCATCCTCCACTCCTATCAGCAAAAGCCCTCCGGCAGTGTTGGCAAACGCTACCAGTGTCTTGATGATGTTCTTTGGTGAGGAGATATCACGCTTGAACTCCAGCGTCTTGCCCTCAGGCATGGTGATCAGTTGGGAAATAGGAGTATTCATTGAGCCTCCGTTTGCTTAATATAAATGTTTGTAACCTGAATAATAGGCTTACACAACATGAATCTTTCTTCCAGTTTCACGGACAGCACATAATGCAACATAAATTTATTTAAACTTGGTCATATGATCTCGATAGTGGAACCGTTTTTACTTTAGAAGAAACAATGAATGTCTGAAAGATAACCATCTAACGTAAGCAGCAAAATATTTTCTTTTTTGGCTATCTCATGCATCCGTTTTGTGAAACCGGACCTGCTGATAAGTGCAAAATGCTCGTTTCTTTCCAGAAACCATTTTAATGCAGATGGGTGGACTTAACAGAATACACGTAATGACCGGGGCAAAGAATTTCCTTGCTCTTGAAAATGGCGTGTCTTTCAGATATCCTGGAAGCGAGCATTCAAACTATGTGAAAGTCATACTCAACGGCAAAGACTTGTATGACGTTGAATTTGGCAAGATCAGAAATGTAAAGGGTGTCCCGACCTACAAGCCGGTTGAGACTATGGATGATCTTTACTTTGATATGCTTAAGCCAGTGTTTGAACAACATACCGGGCTTTATCTAAGCTTCTAATCTTTTTGGAGTGGTTAAAGTATGGACATCACAACACAGATATTCAATGTCTTGAACAATGACCCCGAATCTATGAAGCTGCTTAACTCCTTGAACGAAGCAACTAAAAAGCACAATGTGACAGAAGAAGAATATCTAAAAGCAAGAGAGATGATCTTACTTGCAGCAGTCCTGCAAAACAAGGCCGCTTTTAATACGCTTGCCGACTATGTCTATACTGAGATAAACAAAGGGGCTAACTAATGGCTCCTTAATAATAGAAGAACTCAAGATCATTTTGCTAATTGACTAGTTCTTTTATCTTTCATAAATTTAGGTCTCACAACTTGCAGTTTCATTATATCTATACTTTGGATTTCTCATTTACTGGACTTTTGATCCTGTGAAAATAGTCATGGAATATGTATTCATCATATTATAGCAGCAAATACATATACGTGTTTATATATTTTATAAATATATAAACTGTGTGAACGCTTGTGCTAGATAATTGACTGCATAAAATAATGAAAAAAGTGAGTGCAATGGATTTTAAAAATATACCTATCAGTCGCAAGATTATTGCAATGGCATTAATCTTGACCATATTGCCTGCAACTATTGTAGGGTTTTATGCATATGAAAAAACATCAAGTGCTATTCAGGCACAACTAAACGAAAGACTGAATGAACAAGTCAAAATGGAAAAAGAGTA
>DAKU01000052.1 GCA_002508425.1 Methanosarcinaceae archaeon UBA470 | reverse complement strand
ACAGAAGAATAGAAATAATCGATATTTTCACGTCTTGCAATTTTTAGCTTCTACTTCCAGCCTGACCATTCCTATATGAACCATATCTTCTTTGTCGGCAGGATGTACTTCAATATACTCATCCACAAAAGAATCAATGAACTCACTACGCAGATCTTCAGGTATTCTCAACGTATATGGAAGCCAAGTACTGCGAATAAAGCCAGATAAGCCTTTTCTGCCTTTAAGTTTCATATCCTTGGGTATAAGTTCTATCCTCTTTGCTTCAAGGCCAGCTTCACCCAGCCATACCTTGTACTCTTCAGGGCTGTAAAAACCGTATGGAAAAGAAAAATCTTCAAAATACCTGCTCCATTTTTCATCTTTTAATAGTTTGTCAATTACCACAAATGTACTTGCAGCATTCCCCTTGCCACCCATTTGAAGCAGTACCTTGCCCGATGGTTTCAAACTCTTTTTGATGCCTTTGAGAACTGAGCGATGATCAACTATCCAATGGAGAGCAGCGTTTGAAAAGACTATATCAAATTCCCTGTTGAAATTCAATTTCCTTGCATCCATAAGTCCAAAAGTGAGATTTGGATAGTCCCTTTCAGGGAATTTACTCCGGGCAAACGTTATCATTTCATCAGAACTGTCAATACCCAGTACAAAACCCCGAGGCACATGGTTTGCAATCTCAGCAGTGACCTTTCCTTCCCCACATCCTATATCCAGGATTCTTTCATTTCCCTTAAGAGCAAGCTTTGGTATAAGTTCCTGAGCCCATTGTTGCTGGTTTGAAGACTGAGTGGTATAATCAGCAGGGTTCCATTTGTACAAGATTTTACCTCCTGATGCATTTTATTATTCTAACTACTCCGTACATAGCAGATAGTTCTGCGATCGCTTCTATTCCATATTCTTTAAGCAGGGAATTCAGATCAGAATGTATAAATTCAGCATAATATTTGCTTTCATACAATCTTGCAACGTAACGGACAAAATGCCCACCTACTCTTTTTTCAGATGAAGAGGAATAATCTATGATCATTATAGTACTACCAATTCTGGTGACCCTAACAATCTCTTGTAAAACTTCTTTTCTTATACTTAGAGGCATTTCATGCAAGGCAAATGAAATACAGCCCACATCGAAATGCTGGTCCATAAATGGAAGCCTTGCAGCATCAGCAAGAATAAATCCTATATTATCATACTCGTTATTCCTTGCAGCAACTTTCAGCATGTGTTCTGAAAGATCAATTCCCACAACTTCATAACCTCTTTTCCCGAATGCAAAAGCTTGTTTTCCAGTGCCTGTGGCTACATCAAGTATTTTAGCACCTTCCTTTGCATCGGTAAAATCTACAACTTCAGTCCTGACATTCATAATAAAAATATCTGTTAAATCATATACATAAGACAATCTATGAAACATTTTCCTTATGTATGAGTAGTAGTCCTGTTCCATGCAACCAGCCAGCTATTCACAATAAAAATATTTGCAGCACAGTACATAAATCTAGCCCATAAAAATCTGTTAAATCTATACAGAAAAAAATTAAAAGAAGTAAAAATAGAAAAAAGAGTAGTAAGAAAGTAATGCCAATCGGCATTACTTTGCGAGGTTGTAGCTCTTGTTGACAATCTTGAGTGCACAGAAGTTACCGCACATTGTACATGCATCTGTGTCCTCAGGTGACCTGCTGTTCCTGACCTCTCTTGCAAGTACCGGGTCCAGAGCAAGACTGTACATCTTCTCCCAGTCAAGGTCCCTGCGTGCCCTGCCCATTGCAAGGTCCACGTCACGGCTTTCCTTGTACTTGACCATGTCACCGACGTGTGCGGCGATTCTTGAGGTCTTGACCCCCTCTACAACGTCTTCGAGGTTTGGAAGTGCTAGGTGCTCTGCAGGTGTTACATAGCAGAGGAAGTCACAGCCTGCTGCTGCAGATGCTGCCGCACCGATAGCTGTTACGATGTGGTCGCGACCTGCACCGATATCAGTTACAAGAGGACCAAGCATGTAGAATGGTTTTCCATTGCTCATTGATTTCATGAGCTTGACGTTCATCTCTACCTCGTCCAGTGGTACGTGGCCCGGACCTTCCACAATGACTTGGAGGTCGTATTTGTCGTGTGCTTTCTGTGCGCATTCGGAGTTGATGATAAGTTCCTGGATCTGTGCTCTGTCAGTTGCGTCGTGGATTGCACCGGCACGCATTCCGTTACCTGTGGACAGGGTAACTTCATGTTCTTTGAGGATCTCACAGAGATAATCGAAGTCTGCATAGAGTGGGTTTTCCTTATCGTTGTGGAGCATCCAAGAGCTCATGAATGCACCGCCACGTGAGCAGAGACCACCATATCTGCCGTGGGCCTTCAGCCTGTCAAGGACAATGTTGTTGACACCAGTGTGAATTGCCATGAAGTTCGTACCGAGCTTTGCCTGTTCCTCGGTTGCACTCCAGAGGTCATCCTCTGTCATATGGACAATGGAGCCGTCTCTCCTTGCTGCAGTGATGAATGCCTGGTAGAGGGGCACTGAACCTACTGGAAGGGAAATTGCGTCACATACCTTCTTCCTGATACCAAGGAAGTCTCCTCCGGTACCGAGTTCCATCAGTGTGTCAGCGCCTGCTGCCTCTGCTGCCTTTGCTTTTTTAACTTCCATTTCTTCATCAACTATATCTGATGATGCACCTATGGATGCGTTGACCTTTGTCTTGAGTCCTTCACCAATACCGCATATCCTTATGTCCCTATATGGGGTCATGGGGATTACGATCCTTCCTGAAGCAATTCCGCGCCTTATGAACTCAGGGTCTTTGCCTTCTACCTTGGCAACGATCTTCATCTCTTCTGTGATCTTACCATTCTTTGCATCTGTAACTATTGTCATGATTGATTCCTCAATGATTGCTATATCCTACAAAGTACAGCTCTTATATAAGACTTTTTAAAAAATTAACTTTTGTTAAAATCAAGTTGGCTTTACTTATTTTCAGAGACTTCTCCCTTTACATAAAAAATTCATCACTTTTTGGTATCAATAGACTCATTTATCATTGTAAAAACAAAGTACTATCATAAATAGACAGATGAAGTTGAATTTGTATAAAAGTAAATCAAGTTGATTTGAAGTGTTATCAAGTAAAAATGATGTTTTTGAAAGAACACACTGTTAGATACAGATCATTGTTTTCCAGATTTATCCTGTTTCCTCAGAAAGCGCATGGTTTCCATATGCATCGAAACCATAAGATCGCTTAACATTCCCAGAACGAACATCTGAAAACCGGACATGATAAGCAAAGCAGTAAGCACTGTCATAGGTATGCGTGTGATACCTTGTAACCATTGATCTACCACATAAGTGCCTGTTACAAGTCCGGAAAGAATAAAAATAGTTCCGATCATTCCAAAATAGAACATAGGATTATGGAACCTGGCTAAACGGTAGATAGTTTTTCCTATTCTGAAACCATCTTTAAGAGGATTAAGCTTGGTTGCTGCATCTGACTTACGGCAAAGATAAGATATTGGGACTACCTCTATCATATGATCAAGTTTAATGCTCTGTATTGTCATTTCTGACTCTACTTCAAATCCCATTTCCTTCAAATCAAAAGATTTGTAAACATCTCTCGTGAAAGCTCTATATCCTGTCAATATATCTTTGAGATGTTGTCTGTATGCCATACTGAACAGGCGATTGATGAGTTTATTACCTATCAGGTTAAGACCTGGAAAAGCTCCTTTTTCGAAGTTTACCAGCCTGTTTCCGATCACATGTTCTGCTCTCCCTTCGAATACCGGAGCCAGCATTGCATGAACGTCCGATGCGAGGTAAGTACCATCCCCATCAAGCATTACCAGATACTCATTATCTACTCTTTCAAAGGCTTCCTGGACAGCCTGTCCTTTGCCTTCTCCCTTTTGCACTATCACCCGGGCTCCTTCGGCCTTTGCAAGTTCCCTGGTCTTATCGGTACTATTTCCGTCAATGACCACTATATTATTGAACCCTTCAGACCTGAAATCCCTTATTAGCTGAGCTATCGTAGCTCCTTCGTTAAGTGTGGGAATAAGTATGCAGACGTCTTTTTCCGACAAGATGCTACCCTTTAGAGAAGTCCCATACTGTCAAGCTGCTGTTTTACTACTTCAACGCCTTCCGCACAGTTCTGAGGTGTTTTCCCGCCAGTTACCACAAGTTTTCCAGAACTGAAAATAAGAACAACTACTTTTGGTTCATAGATACGATATACAAGTCCGGGGAACTGCTCAGGTTCGTATTCTATATTCTCAAGACCAAGACCTATAGCGATCGCATTAAGGTTGAGCACGGCGTGAAGATCTGCAGAAGCTACAATGTTCTGTACGGTAATTTCGGGCTCCTTTATGGTCTTTATACCAATTTCATTGAGCTTCTTGGCCATGTTGCTTATTACTGTGTGGACATCAGCCACGTTCTTTGCTCCGGTACACACAACCTTTCCGGAAGTAAAGACCAGGAATGCAGCCTTGGGTTCAGAGACCCGGTATACCAGACCAGGGAATTTCTGTTTGTTATATTCAGCACCTTCGAATTCCGCCTCGATCTTTGTTAAATCAAATTCATCAGCAAGTTTTGTAGAGGCAACCACATTCTCGATCTTAATATTGTATTCCGTCATTGAAAATCCTCAGTATTTAAAATATGGTTTATATCCGCAAATCCTTATATAAACTTATAGCTTGATACTTATATAGCTATATATACTCACCGGCTGTAAAAAATAATACTGATGTATCAGGTGGACATGCTTAATCATGTATTAGCATCTGGTGCTTTATCTTCAGCAATATCCTGTGCTTTTAAGCCATCTATTATAGCATCATATTTTCTGCAAACCCTTTCTATCAGGTCAGATTCCACACTTTTATGAGTTGGCACAAGTATATCTGCTCCCTCGCTCACTTGCACATCATTGCTCGACAGACCATAATCAGGAGCAATCACGACGCCTTCTGCAGATACTCCCAATCTCAGGTCATTTACGATCTTGGCTATCATATCAGTTACTGGCTTAACTTTCCTATCTATCAGAAGAGCTTTTGAAACATACCTTTCCTTGAGTTCCCGCAGGTTTGACAGAGTAAGTTCTACTTTCTGGGTATTACCTACATTTTCAAGGGCTTTCACCGCTTCAATAAGATCATCAAAAGTAGTGGAACCGGCCTCGATGATCTCACCGTCATAGTACCTGCTAACTTTTTCCAGATATCCTCTGGATATTATCAGTTTGGAAACATCTGCAAGCTCTTCTATTTCTTCTTCTGTAGGATCATAGGCATTGATCACTTTATAATCCTCTATGCCACACAATATAGCCAGGGATTGGTACATAGGAGTGAATGCTACAACCTTGCATCCTAGCCACTTATTGAGTCCCTTATCACCACTCTGCTGGCGAGAAAGTTCAATGATCTTCTGTTTAATGGCTTCGGGTTCATTGGAAGTCAGCCCGAAATAATCAGCGAAAAGTGGAGTAGTCTGCAGTTTTTTCGTCCTGCCGAAAGGTACGGACATGATCAGACCACGGTCCGTAAGCTCTCTTATGTGATCATACACAGTGTTACCCCTCATATCCACCAGGTCAGATTGTACTACAGGCTGGTGATACGCTATCATTGCAAGGGTGCGCAACATAGGTGCGCTCAGTTCCTTAGGAGCTACCGGCCTCACAAGGTCAGTGAACATGGGTTTAACCTGCATCACATAGCGCTGTCCAAGATCGATTATCTCTATACCAGATTCCCTATCTGAGTATTCTTTCACGAGGGTTTCAACTATGACAACAGCCTTGTTTGCAGGCTTACCTATGATCTTTCCCAGGGTTTGGGCATCCAGTGCCCCGCCGGCAGCAAAAAGTGCCGCTTCAATAGTTTCCTTCTCGTTCATTCCCTGTCATAACCTCACTGGGACCATCATCAGAAACATTTGAGGGATATATGAATAGCTCCCCGAACAATTCATCCTGCTGAAGCCATATTTTCTTCTCAGTAGCAAGGAAAAGCAGGGAAACATAGGTCATTATATTCTCTGACCTTTCTTCACCGATTAATTCTGAGAATACAACAGACTCATGCTCTTCAAAAATGGAATTGAGCACATGGTTAAGTCTGGCAACACGTCCTAGAATATCTTCTTCATGGGCTATGCCCAGAACCTCATCAGTGGTAACAGCAACTCTTTCTTCCAGTTTGCGGAGCAACTTCTTTTCCTTTTTCCTATGCTCTACTCTTTCAGCTTTCTTCAATTCAGCTATAAGTTCCTGGAGAGTCACAGGTCTTGTGGCGATCCTTCTCACAGGCAGCTTGGGTACCGGATAATCATCAACTTCAAAGAAGTCCATACCGTCGTCGAATATTTCATCTTCTTCCGGCTTATCCATATCAACCCAGTTCGACTTCATACGCAAGAGTATGGAAGCATAAAGCAGTGTTCTGCCTGAAATGCGCAGGTCCATCATCTCAATGTCTTCTATCCGTGCAAGGAACTTGTCTGTGACACTGACAATATCAATATCCCACGGGTCTATTTCCCCATTTTTGGCAAGGTTTACTAATATCTCCACGGGTTCATTCATCACATCATCAGAAAACTCAAGCAGGTTCTCATCTACTCCAAGAGCACGCAGTGTTTCCAGGAATTCAGGGTCGATAGCCCCAGGCAACAAAGTACAGCTCTCAGAAACAGGTTCAACTACAGGTAATGTCCCCAATTCCTCTATAATACCAGTCATCTGAACTTCACACCTGTTATGCTTGTAATGTTGTTTTCCTGCATCGCTACACCTATAGTCCTTGAAGCTGCTTCTATCATTGGTTTTCTCAAGGACACAACTATAAACTGTGCATTTTCCACAGACTTCTTTACCCTCTCGGCCACCCTTGCAGCATTAGCCCCGTCCAGGAACATGTCTATTTCATCAAAAGCATAGAATGGTGCCGGTCTGTATTTCTGAATAGCGAAAACAAATGATAATGCAGTAAGACTTTTTTCTCCGCCTGACATAGCTTCGAGGCGTTGTAAGGTTTTTTCTTTGGGTTGAGCCCTCAGAGTAAGTCCACCGTTGAACGGTTCCTCCAGATCATCAAGCACAAGGTCCCCGCTACCATCCGAAAGCTCATTGAATATCTCCTGGAAAGCTGTATTTATCCCATTATATGCTTCCATAAAAGCGCCCTTTTTGAGTACTTCGTACTGCTTGATCCTCTCCAGGATCTGTTCCCTTTCATTGAATAGAGTATCCCTTCTTGATCTTAGGTCCTCTAGTCTTGCCTCTACTTCATTGAATTCGTCTATAGCCCTCATGTTGACAGGCTCCAGACGCTCCATTGCCTTCTCAATGGAAGCTATTCTGGTACGTACGGATTCAGAACCAGGAACATCATCTGTTTCTTCAATGCCTCTTTGTGTAAGTTCTGCAGTCAGTTCGGCTATCTGCTCCACAAGAGCTGCTTGAGTGGCTTCCATAGCCATAAGTTGTCTATTTCCATCCTCAAACCTTGTCCTCGCAGACTCAAACTGCTTCCTGGAGAGACCATACTCATTTTGCATACCAAGACGCTGCTGTTGCATGTCTTTTAACTCGTTAACAAGCTCTGATTCACGAGCCTGCTTCTGGGTAAGCAGGATTTCAAGTTCCTTTATCTTAGCTGTGAGTTCATCCACCCGCTGCCTGTGGCTGGCTTTCTTTGAATCCAGGGACTTTATGAGCTCTCTATTTTCTTCTATCCTGCCAATAGCATATTCCTTGTCAAGGTTAAGGGCATTGATCTGCGCTTCCGTATCGCGGATACGTCCATCTAAGCGTCTCATTTCTTCATCAATGCTCTCAGCCTGCCTGTTCAGTTCAGGAACCTCAGATCCAGCAAGTTCGCCTTCTAGTTCAGCGATCTTCTCTTCAAGTGAACCCGTTTGTTCATCCTTTTCTGTCTTCTGAGAAGTTACAGATTCCATCTCCGTTCTCAGTTGCTTGCGAGACTCTTCTATCTGGGCAAGTTCAGCGTTCTTTGCTGCCAGCACCTGTGCCAGACGCTCACCTCTGCTTGCAATCTCCTCAAGCTGCATTTCTTTGCGGGAGATCTCTTTATCATGCTCATTAATCTCCCGATTAACGTCAGCAATATGCCCTTCCACTGCATCCAGTTTCTTGATAGCCGCACTGCGTCTTGAATCAAATTCGGTGATCTTCTCTGCGACCTTGATAAGCTTATCTTTCTCTGAGGCGGCGAAGGACAGACCAGAACTCTGCGCTGAACCTCCCACCATAGCACCACTCTTTTCGATAAGTTCACCTTCCAGCGTCACCATTCTCAAGCCACCCATGAGCCTGCGGGCGTTCTGTAATGTGTCTACTACAAGGGTATCTCTAAATACATACCAGAAAGCAGACTCGAACCTCGTTTCGAAATCCACAAGGTCTATTGCATAGCCGATAACACCATTTCTGTCACTGAGGTCTTTGTAAGGTCTACGTTCTTCCATTTTGTTAAGAGGAAGGAATGTAGCCCTACCAGCCTGTCTGCGTTTGAGAAAATCGATGGCTCTGGCAGCATCTTCATCAGTGTCCACCACTACTGCCTGCATCTTTCCACCGGCAGCTATGCCAAGAGCAGTGGCATACTTCTGGTCCACACTTCCAAGCTCGGCGATAGTCCCATATATTCCAGGAAGCCCATGATGTTTCTTTTCATTGATTATCATGTCCACAGCTTTGGAATACTTGCTGTGGTCTTCTGCAGCCCTCACTCTGGCTTCTATGCGGGCATAATCATCCTGATATTTACGCAGTGATTCTTCGATATCCTTTACCACACTTTTAATCTGGGAGCGGTTTCTTTCCAGGTCGTCTATATCCTTAGTAAGTGTATTTATTTTTTCATTGAGCTTCTCAATGTCATATTTAACAGAACTGATATCACTGTCCGAAGAAGCAGCTTTGGAACGGGCATCCTCCATTTCGCTCTCAATGTCCCGCACTTCAGCCGATTTGCGCCTCAGGGCATCCAATAGCCTGTCTTCTTGGCGCATGAGTTCGTTCTTTTCGTTCCTTGTGTTCTCAAGATTGTTCTTAAGCTGGGTAAGTTCATCCCGGGTCTTGGCAAACTTCGCATCCACATCGGCTATTCGGCTCTGCAGGATCATTCTCTGAGTTCGCTTTTCAGAATGCTCTGCCTTGATACCTTCAAGACGCACTTTTTCTTCAGATATCTTAGCATCCAGGTCTGCTACCTTGCCTTTGACCTCATCGATCTCCACAAAGGCCTTCCTTCTTCTGGAATCCACATCTTCCAATTCTCTGTCAGCAAGTTCTATACTGTCCTTGCATCGTGAAATCTCGCCCCGGGTAGATTCGATATCTTTCTTTATCTGGATCTGCTCATCCTCACCCATGCGCTGTATGTGGAGAGTGAGTTCTTCCAGTGACTTTTCCAGCTCTTCCATACGCTGACGTCTTTCTTCAAGGGTTGTTTCCAGCTCTTTAATTGAAGATCTGCGCGATTCCATATCAGTATCAATTGATACAAGCTCCTTCCTCGCATCCTTAAGCCTTGCAAGGAGCATAAAGCCCTCAAATTTTACCTTTTCCTCTTTCAATGCCTGATATTTGAGTGCCTGGTCTCTTTCACCCTTAAGTTTTTCAAGTTGAGTAGCAACTTCTTCAAGAATTATATCTACTCTTTCAACTCTTTCTCTTACAATCTCAAGCTCGCTGAGAGCCCTTTCTTTTTTACTATCGAATTCAGCAACTCCTGCTATCTCATCGATGATCTTGCGTCTTTCAACAGGAGTCATGGTGATTATACGGGTTACATCACCCTGCATCACCACATTATATCCTTCAGGTGTCACCCTGGCCTTTGCCAGGTAATTATGCACATCTGCAAGGCTCACAGCTTTGCCATTGAAGTAGAAATAACTGTAATAGCCACTATCAGTTTCCCTTATTTTTCTGGTGATGGCAACCTCATCAGTATCTACAGGCATCTCTCTGTCAGTATTATCGAACTTGATGGTCACCTGTGCAAAATCAGGTTTTTTAGCTTTATCACCATTGTAAATAAGGTCCGTAAGTTTCTCTGCCCTCAGGGTCCGTGAGCTAGAAAGACCCAGCACAAAAAGTATACCGTCAATTATGTTAGATTTACCACTGCCATTAGGGCCTGAAATGGTGGTGAAATCATCATAGAAAGGTATCTTTACCTTTTTCCCGAAGGACTTGAAGTTAATGAACTCAATTTCCTTTATGTACACGTGGAGCCTCTGTGTTTAAATCCTTTCTCTGAAAGGTGTTCATTTCCTGCGGGTGACTGTAACTACCGCATCTTCATCATCACGTGTCTCTACGCTTTCGTAGTCTGTTTCTGATTTTTTTCTAGAAACATTGTCCTTGGCAACGATAAACTCACCGCTGAAAGCCTGGGAAGCATTCTTCTCCTTTTTTCTGAAATTACGTGCATCATCGCTTTCTGCTATAATATATTCAGTTCTTCTCTCTTCAACTTCCGGTTTGTTTATCTGGACGGGCTCAGGTTGTGCATCCCTAATATTAAATCGGTGATTCACTGAAGCTGTCTGTCCGATCGGTCCCCGTGGCAGATCGGTGGGTCTAATGGAAAAGGATGGGGGTTTAGCAGGTGACTGTGGCGGTCTGGGAACTTCAGGTTGTGGCACTGCTTTCTTTTTCTCATCCCGGAATATCCTTGCTTCTGCTTCTTTTACAGCTGTTGTTTCTCTTTGAGGAGCCGGTATAGAAGGCTGAACGGGCATGGAAATCTCATGTTCTCTCTTTTCGAGTGCCGATTTTTTGAACGAACGGATTAATGATTTCTGATCTAACAGTTCATCCATTACACCGTTGAGATTATTGGCCAGTTCCTGTATCCTATTCTCGAGCCTTAAAAGGCGGTTATTGATGTCAAGATCATTTTTAAATTCACTACGGATCTCCACCATGATGGAATCCCGGAGAGATCTTTTGATCTCATCTATTTCTGCCTCTTTTTCCCTTAGTTGCCTTTCAAGCCTTTCAATGATGAAATCCCTATTCTCACCATTCATATGATACCTCGCAAGACCATTCTATCCCTTCTGTGGCGAATTATATAACAAAAGTATAATTAACTTATGGTTCATTTTATATAAATGTGCTTATAAATATTCTCGCTCAGCGCGCTGTTATTGCGGAAGTATTTGTGATCGGGTCTTTTTCCACATAGAACAAATGATCCGCAGAATCGATAAGTGCTTCATCATGTGAAACAATAATTATCTGACCCACACCAAAATCTCTCATAAGGTCTATGAGCTTTATGAGCTGCTGCACATGTCCTCTGTCTAGGAATACAGTCGGTTCATCCATAATCAAAGGGGGTAGACTTGAACCATTTGCAGGTCCACCCATTGCCATGGACAATAATCTGTAGATGGCACATCTCAATACCAGATTGAAAATAGCCCTCTCTCCACCGCTAAGTAGCTTTGGTTCCAGTGGAGTTCCATCCTTCCCGAAAACCGTCAGGTTGTACTCGGAATCGAGCTGCACATGGGAATATGCGTTGTTCGAATACATAAAAGTGAAGATTTCGTTGATAAGAGTGTCAAGGGTACCTACATTGCGGGATCTCAACTCAGCCCTGATGCGCATATACATGCTCTCCAGCTCCTCTGCATCCTTGTAAACTGCTCCAAGAAAATCTGATTTGTGCTGTAAAGAGCGCAACTCCTGTTGCAAACGGGAAAGCCTTTCTATTTCCTTTTCCATCATTCCTATTTGCTTCATCAATTCAGTTTTTTTCTCCTCCAGTTTTCTCATATCAATTTCTATATTCCTGAGAGCTGTCTCATACTTCTGCAAATGGGATTTCAGGGATTCAGCATCTATGCCTCCCATCTTTTCATCTATCTCGGATAATCGTTGCTTCCCATCCTTGATCTGCTGTTCCAGCAGTCCTATTTTTTCCTGCTCACTGCGTATCCGCTCTTCCAACTTCTCTATATCCTTTCCTTTAGCTTCACTCTCAATAAAGTTTTGCTGTGCCTTTTTTGCAAGATCGAGCTTTTTTAGGATTTCAGCATGCTTCTTATCTGCAAAAGAAACAGTCTCCTGCAATAATTGTTCCTGCTCTTTCAGTTGTAGAATTGTAGCTTCCATCTCTTGCTTGCGGGAAACAGCCTCATTCAATCTCTTACTATCTTCATCCATCCTGGTAGCATGATCATCAAGCATCTTCTGTGACAAGTCTATTTTCTCATTAAATGACTTGATACGATTATCATAATCTTCTATTTTCCTAGAAATTGCTTTTACTGCCTTGAGCTGTTCTGTTTTTAAGCCAAACTCTTCCTCTTTCTTGCTAATGGCAGCCAGTTCTTTTTCCAAAGACATCAGCTGTTCCTCATCAGACTGAATTGTTTCATGCACTGCAGAACCATGCAGGTCCTGACCACAGGTTGGGCACTTTCCTTGGCCCACCAGTTCTTTGCTTTTCTCTATGCACTTGCTGATCTCTTCCCTTCGGGTGGACAATTTCATTTTGTCCCCGTGCAAAGTCTTTTGTTGCGTTTGTACTAGCTCTATTATATCTTCAAGTCCTGATAGCTTCTTAGGAGTGAAACCCAGAGATTCTATTTCTCCTGCTATGGATAATTTCTCTGTTTGTGTACTTTCAAGCGAAGCTTTTAGATTTTCAATTTGGACAGCTACATCTTCCTTCTTTTTCATGTTGCTTTCAATAGAGAGCTTTATGTCCTTGATTTGGCTGGAAAACTGCTGAAGGGTTTTTTCTGCGTTTTCTATTTTCTGTACGTGCAAGGCTTTTTTTTGCCTGGCATCATTCAGTTTGTCTCTTTGCACACGCTCCTGCTCTTCAGCATGTACAAGCATTTGTCCCACATCTCCATCCCATTCCATTTGTTCCTTGATCTTGGAAACACTTTGTTTGAATTCATTTATATGGGAGCGTAGGGATTGGATAGAAGAAGTGCTGGTGTTGATAATCCCAAATGCTTCTGTTCTCTTGCTACTGAATCCCAATATCTGGGTACCAATAGACTTTTTTTGGAGTGCAAGTTGTTCATATTCTCCAAGCTTGGAACGCCACTCTTCGATTCCCGACCTTGTCTTGTCCCTTATTTCAATTACAGAAACATGTTTCTCTTTAATTTGTGAGACCTCGGTCAGCAAGCGGTTCAAGTTGCCAATAGGATCTGTATTTTCGATCTCCGCTGTTTCGTTCTTCACTTCTTTTATGCGCCTTTCAGCATCTCGCTGATGCCTTCCCACACCAATCCTGGCATTTCCTGCACGTTCTCTGTAATCCTCCAGCTTTCCGATCTGCAGAAGATCATCTATCATCTTCTGCCTGTCAGCAGGCTTTGCGTTGATAAGCACATCTATCTCACCCTGCCTTATATATACACAGTTCTTGAAAGCCTCTTCATCCATTCTCAACAGAGAAAGAATGCTATCGTAAGTGCGCTTCGCCTGGTCTGTGAATATCTGCCCATTGATCTTGAGCACTGAACGAGTGTTGGAGGCTCTGCCAGACTCAGGATCATTGCGGAATACCTGTTCCATAGAATAAACATTACCTTTCTGCTCGAATTCCAATACAATGGATGCTTTTGTAGTTCCTTTGCGCACAATATCTGCGATAGTGAAATCTTTTGTGAGGGTTTTGCTCCCAAAAAGGCCTGTAAAGCAAGCTTCTAAAAGGCTGGACTTACCACTGCCATTAACCCCTGAAATAACAGTAACTCCATTCTTAAAAAGGATGTCAAGATCTTCGTAACTGCGGATGTTTTCCACTTTCAGGCGTTTAAGCATCAAAAGTAATCACCCAGATTGTACTGTTTTGGCTTTGCATGAGTAGGCGCCTTTTGCTTCTTTTCAGCATGCTTTTCATTTTGTGTTTCCGCTCCAACTGTATCTTGCTCTTTTTCAGGTTCAAGGACCTTGGTCTCTGGAACGTTGATAACAGATTTTTCAATCTCGTTTATTACATTTGCTTCAGGAGATGAAGACAGAATGGGCTCATTCTCTGTTTCAGACGAGGGCAGGGAAATCTTTTCATTCACAGGCTCAAAAGGTATCGGTTTTGAAAAGTCCATCTTATCCAGGAGGTTACCAAGACGATTTTCTGTCTCATCACTAACCTTTGTTTTAGGAAGGGAAAGGTCTCTGACGATCTCGTCCATCAGCAGGCCGCCCTCTGAAAGATGCATGTTCTTGATCTCGTTTTTTATTGCCTCGTCTGGATCATAGAAGGATATGGAAACAGACTGTCCAAGAAGATCTTCAGTAACTTTCCTTAAGTCCCTCACACCTGGGACGAGTACATTACGCGAAAGTAGCATCTCTTCTATCTCAGCATATGATATTGATACACTATCATCATCACCGCTGATCTCTACGAACACCACTTTACCTTTCACGTCTTGTTCCTTCACAGCAGATAATATATCCTCATATATTTTTGCAGGATCTTTGATGGTAACTGGTATCCTGAGAAATTCCCGGGTGATAATCATCTTTCTACTGATGTCAATACCTTTTTCTGAGATGGTAACGATGTTGTAAGAACGCTTCTCTTCTTCCGCAAGACTGTTACGCTCAGTGCTGCCACAATATGTTACCCATGTATCGCCTACAGTTATCTTCTCACACTTGTGGTAATCTCCCAGAAGCATCACATCGACATGGAAGGGTATAGATCCTATCACAGAAGCACAGTCCCATTCACCTACAGTTATAGGGCTCATGAGCTGATGCATCACAAGTATATTGTATGATGAATCCAGAGGTTCTTTAAAGGTAGAAAAATCGAAAAGAGGTATCTTTGATCTTGGAACACTGTCAATGCCATAGAAGGCTACATCTTCAAGCATGTAAGGAACAGTTCCAAGCCTTATTGCAAGCTCCATGCTTTCAAAAAGGTCAAGCCACTGGGTACTCTGTTTGCTTTCATGGTTGCCGACGATTGCCAGAAGCGGAATATCTGCTTCTTTGAGCCGGGAAAAAAGTTTCATGGTATCTAGGATATCTTCCAGCGAAGGAGTCCTTGAATCGAAAAGGTCACCCGCATGTACCACAGCATCTACTTTCATTTTAATGGCATCATCGATGACCGTTGAAAACGCTTGCAGGAAATCCTGCCTGCGTACATCACTGTGGTATTGCCGATATCCTATATGAGTATCTCCAGTGTGAATTATCTTTATTTCCCGGTCCATCTGGTTTATACTATGCCCCTACAGCATTTTAATATTCCGAAATGTAAGCTCAACTGACTCGGTATAAATAATAGATAAGTTACATTTATATAATTTATAAATATATTCTATTCAATGGACGAAAATGGGCAGATCACGCTAGACTATCTTGTCGGAATTACATTATTCCTCTTAGCCCTTGTTTTTGTGTTCCAATATACCACAGGACTTTTCATACCATTTGAATCAAGTTCAGATGAGGTGACCATGATAGCTGACAGAGTAGCTACCACTGTAGTAGAAGATTGGATCAGTTCTGGTGACTCACAGACGCCCAATATCGTGAACAGTAACCTTCTGGATGAGCTTTTCACACAACTGAACACTAGCTATCGCAGCACTCAAGACTCTATGGGGCTCAATGGTACGTTTTTTCTCTACGATCTGAACATTTCACTGGAGAATGGCACAAAAGTACTCTCTTGTACTGGCAAAACTCTTCCACACACGGGAAATATAGGACAGACTAAAAGAGTAGTATTGGTAGAGGATAGTGACGGTAACATCCACAATGCCATACTGTCATTTCGGGTGTGGTGAGATGGCTAAAGATAATACTGACTACGGTTTGAAAAGCGATTTCTTAGGCCAGATGCACACACTGGAAGCAGTTACTGCCACGATGATAATGGTTTCGGTAATTGTTTTCACCGTACAGGCAACATCCCTTACGCCTCTTACATCATCTACAGCTAATGCTCATATTGAATCTCAGATGCAGACAATGGGGCAGGATATGCTCAATGTGCTAGACCATTCTTCTTCAGGAGGTGTCTCTCCTATTAGGTGGGATATTATCTCATGGAATGGTGAGGAGTATTCCTGGAACGGTACATCATATTGTTCAGTTAATACTAATGGATATACACTTTTGAATAGCTCCACTGTGGGGATGCTTAAAGAAATAGCTGTACCCCGTGGGATAGCGCACAATGTTCTTTTCACTTATATCGATAGCTCTGGATTACCTCAGGGAACAGCATACATTTACAATGGTGATCCTTCCGACAATGCAGTTTCTGTCTCCAAAAAAGTACTTCTTTCTAACAATGATATCTCTAATCCTGTTACTTTTCTGGCAAATACGGGTATACCCGATGCAGATCCATCTTCTGATTTCTATAATATTGTGGATGTGAGACTAACCCTCTGGAGAATGTGATAATAGGAGAAATATTATGAGAGCAGATGACGATTCAGCACAACTGTTACTTATTGCCGGCTTTGCCATAGGTGTGGGTATTGTCGTCTTCACTGTCATGCTCAATAATGTCATATATGCAAGCAATATGGCCTCTGATTCCAGTACTGAAACAAGTTCTTTTGAACTGGGAAACGTACTTGCACTAACCTCAAAAGCTTATTCAGATGCCTACACAAGTGCAATATCTTCCGGTACTTTTGATAGTAGTGCATTCAAGACATATCTGTCATCGTATGAAGACCAAGTAGTCAAGTCGTTTGCTCTCTCGGGAACAAGTCTGGACATAGAAAATAGTAGCCTTATAAATGCTCATTTTTCAAAGAATGGCATGGATGATGGTGTGGCTGGCTGGACATTAATACGTAATGTGAACTTAACAAATAATTTCATAATAGAAATTCCAGATGCTAGTACTCTTGCTGATGCTTCTTCTTGTTTGCGTATTGAAGCTGTTGAAACAGGTGGCAACATGCTTTGGGCTATGGATATCTATGATTCGGGAGGCAATGTAAACTTGAGCGTTATGGACAGTAACTCTACATTGGGTACTGTCAATTCATCAGGGTACACTTCTCTTAATATTACAGGGAACTACATTAATGGGAATATCCCCTTTAACTTCCATTTCAATGATCTGACGTCTTCTCATGAATACCAGATAAATCTGATAAACGGCACAGCTGGTGAAGGTATATTAGCGATCTCAGGGAATTTTGCTGACAGCCAGTCTTTCGCCATCAAAAGACATGCAGTAGTACTTGCCAATATTACTATAGCATCTGCTGACAAAGAACTGTTCTTTTCGTATCCTGTCCCCGTTCCCGGAGGTAGAACATGAAACTCCTCAAAGACGAAACGGCTGTTTCGATTTCAGTTGGTTTCATTCTTACTTTTGTTATCAGCGTCATAGCACTGGTTGCTGTGCTTACTTCTTTCTATACGCTTATGGACAGAGCGGAACAGACTGTCATGAGAAGTGAGTTTGAGATACACGGCAATGATATTTCTATGCAAATTGCAAGTATAGATACTTTGGTAGCTGTCATGAACAATTCCGGAGGATACATCGGAGTCTTGGAATATGAACTAAGTCTCCCTGATCAGATAGCAGGAGAACATTACTCCGTAAGCGTAGTTAACAGCAGCCATGAGATCATGCTGCAATCGCGTGATAAAGCAGAGACTAAGGTAATGATACCCTACAGTACAAACAACATTGCAGTTATTGAAAGTACGATCTTTAGTGAAGCTGGCAAGCACTATATGAGATATGATCCTGTGCATAGAACTCTGGAGATGAGGTAAGATGGGATACATGGAAAGTAGCCTGAATGATCTAAAATATTCTGAAGAGGCTGTCTCAGAGGTAGTTGACTTCAGCATAACCATGGGCATCATGCTGCTTGCCATAGCTATCATTGGTACTGCAGGCTTCCCTTTGGTGGAATATATGCAGGAAGCACAGCACACAGAGAACATAAAGCAAAGCTTTACGGTACTTACTTCAAACATTAATAAGGTGGCATTCGGTAGCTCACCTTCCCAGTCAGTGGAAATAAAGCTGCATGAAAGCACCACAGCTGTTACAGGTACTAGTTCTATCATTGTGGATATGCGGGTGTGGAATTCTTCCACCGGGACAGTGGATACAGAGTCTTTTGATAGACAATTGAGAGTAATAGAAAATCGTTATCAAGAACGGTCTATTGGCTATGAGAATACTGGCGCCTGGGCAAAATATGAAAGGGAAAAAGTAGTGATGGTCTCGAAGCCCAATTTTGCAGTGAGTGCTAATCTGTTAATGATACCTGCGGTGATGGTATCCGGCTCTTCAAGTGTTTCTGGTACAGGGCTGGTTCGGGTTGTGTGCGACGGAGGGGTGCCTTCGGTGCATAGATATCAGAATGTATCAATGGTAAACATCACCATAGGTAGCGAATATTATGATGGCTGGGGAAGATTCCTCAATGAAACACTTGGTATGCGGATAACATCATATGACACAGCCAATAATACTGTATTTGCATCAAAGCAATACTCTCCGGATAACATAGATGTAGTGATAGTTTACTCGCCTATGAGGGTTACTATTCAATGAGAGGAGAGAACATGATACGGAAAAACGGGATTTTGGAATGCGAAACTGCCGATTCTTCAGTGATAGGTATAGTAATTATTCTTATGCTTACAACTCTTTCTATAGGTGCTATCCTGCTATATGGTATGCCTACTATCAACGATATGCAGGATATGGCAAAATCACAGAAAGCAGAGCAGGCTTTCACAGTATTTGATTCAAGGACTAGCAAGGTGGCTCTGGGTGAGTCACCTATACAAACCACATCTCTATCCCTCATGGGAGGGTCTTTGGAGGTCAATGGGGACAACTCATCCTATGATGATAGCAGGATTACGGTGGTATTGGCTGATATTGACGCACCGTGGTATGATAGTTTCAGCCAGCAACGCTATAAGTGGGGAGCTTGGGAAGATTTCGAGACCCAGACGAACTTCACGACGTTCAATGCATCCATGGGCAGCATCATTTACAAAAAAGATGATCGTATCGTGGGATACGAAGGTGGAGGGGTATGGTCAAAATACCCAACCGGGAAAGCTGTTATGATATCACCACCTGAGTTCAACTATAATGGTGAGACACTGACGTTGCCAATTATGTGTATCAACGGAAATACAAGTATTAGCGGTGCGACTGATGTGGCAATTACAGTAAGTTCCAGTAACATGCCCACTGTATTATATCCGAATCCTGTTGTGGACAACAGGATGATCAATCCTCTCAAGTCAGATAAAGTTCTCATATACATCAAGAGCGATTTCTACAATGCATGGGCTGACTATGCTAATACACTTGCATATACAAGTGCCACTGTGGACGAAGCCAATAGCACAGCAGTTGTGGAGCTTGAGGTCATGCCGGCTATGGGTAAATCAACGCTTACACACAACTTTAAGGTAGGAGCACTCAATTCATCCAAGTCATCGCCTATGTACAACTTCTCATTTGATCTTGGAGCCAGAGCTTCCCAGGGCCTTAACCCTGCAAATTATCAGATATCTGCAACTTCGGGCACCAAGACTCTGACTTATTCCCTGGCAAAGAAAGGAGGCGCAAATCAGCTCCAGCTTACTGTGACTTACCAGGATACTGATGCTGCTCCCTATACCGAAAAATGGGATGGAATTGATGTTTTTTCTATAACAGGTAGCAAGCAGGATCAGGAAGCTATCGTGGATCTGTTGGATAAGAACTTTACTATGAAATATGCTGCATCCGATGATTTTTCATGGAATGATACAAGTGCTGTCAGCTTGCCACCAAATGTTGAATTCAATGGTGGAGAGCCGATGTCACTTTACGATATTACCCAACATTACATGAAACTTATTACAATGGATGGGTCAGTAAAGTTTAGCCTGAACAGTCCAGGCAAGTCTGATCCTGTGGACTATGATGAGTCAAGCCTTACATTGTACTATGAAGGCATGTCTGGGGCTATTACATACCTGCATGTAACAAGGAATGATCTGTCAACTTCACTCAGTTGAAAACTTACGGACTTGTTATGATGGAGAACTATTCGTTAAGATTTTTTGTTTCCACTATCTATCTTGGTCATGGATTTTTTCATTTATTTAATTTGTTACAGAGAACTTTTCCTAAAACAGGTGTATATATAGCCGATTTTTTTATCTGTTCTCTATCTGCTACATCAATATACTAACTATCTAAATAAGAATTTAATGTCCATTCTTTTAATATACATGTTCATGATGAAACTTGAGTGCATTGTTAATTGAAAATATACAATGGCGCTAAGGTTAATGTGCCTGAGGCTTTGCGATGAAACTTCAAAATAGATTCATGATCCTACTACTGATGCTTCTTTCATTAAGTATGTCTGCAATGGCTTTAACTATAGAGGTGTACCCACTGAATGTTTACAATAATGTAGGGGATAATGTAAGCGTAGTAGTCAGGGTTGCTGACAACTCCACGCCTTTAGCTAATGCGAGTGTGAATTTTAGCACATCTCTGGGTAATCTAAGTTTGGCTTCAACATTGACCAATGCATCTGGATATGGTCAGGTATTTCTTACAACAAATGAGTCAGGTACTGCAACATTAACCACAAGTTCCGGAAATGCTTCAAACACTACGAATATCATATTCTCTCCTATGAGTCCTGAAAGCATAGTCATATCAGCATCAGAGGATCCTATTAATGCAGGTAACATAACTACTATCAGGATAGGTATGCTGGATGAGTTTGGGAATGTTAATGACACTGCAGTTATTGCCTTGAACCTTACATTCGAAGATGTTTTTGGAAATATTTTCAAA
>DAKU01000022.1 GCA_002508425.1 Methanosarcinaceae archaeon UBA470 | reverse complement strand
ATAATTTCATATTAAAAAAAAGAAGAACAGGGTTAAAACCCTGTCTTATATTTAAACGAGTTGAGACAACTCTTCAGTCTCATATTCGGAAAGGACATTTCTCAGGTCCAGCAAGATGAGCAAGCGGTCATCGAGCTTTCCAACTCCTTGGATATAGTTGGAGGACACACCAGATCTTATTATATCTGGTGCAGCATCTACACTGGAACTGGGAATACGCAGTACTTCACTTACGGAATCCACCATCATGCCGATAATCTGATTTTCCAGTTCCACAACAATAACCTTATAGTCATCGTTCTTATCGCAAGACTGGATATCGAATTTCTTTCCAAGGCTGATCACAACTATGATCCTTCCCCTCAGATTGATTACACCTGCTACATATTCAGGAGCCTGGGGTATGACTGTTATCGCAGGCATTTTTATGATCTCCTGCACTGCCATAATATCTACTCCAAACTCTTCCTCTCCTAGCCGGAATATCACAAGCTGCAGAAGGTCACTGTCAGCTTGTTTAGCCATTTGAGTTTTTTGCATGAGAGTGTTCATTCATTATCCCTTCATTTTTAAATATGCGTAGACCGAGAGCTAGCGGAGCTACAAAGTGCCTGTTTCTTTTGTGTATATCCACTGGTTTTTCTTTGAGCAGCGTGCCCGGAAATCTCTTCTCCCTTCCGGGAACTATTTTTAGGTTCTGAATCATTATTGTCCAGAACGAATTTCTTCACAACAGACATCATATTGTTTGCCACTAATGCCAATTGCTCTGCTGATCTCGCAAGCTCCTGCATACCTGCAGTCTGCTCCTCAACTGCTGCTGATGCCTCCTCGGTACCTGCTGCCGATTCTTCGGAAATAGTAGACACTTCTTCTATAGAGGCTGTGATCTCTTCTATAGATGCGGATTGTTCTTGAGCTGCTGCAGCAATTTCCTGCACCATCAAAGCTATCTCGTTTCCTCCCTCTACAACTTTTTCCATACTTGAGGTAGCTTCGTTCATAGCAGCAGAACCCTTTGCGACTTCTTCAGAGCTTCTGTTGATGGAGGTAACTGCATTACTTGTACCTTCCTGTATGTCATGGATAAGACCTGCAATCTGTTTGGCAGCATTAGCCGAATCTTCAGCCAGCTTGCGGACTTCGTCTGCAACCACTGCAAAACCACGACCGTATTCACCTGCACGTGCTGCTTCTATGGCAGCGTTAAGAGCAAGCATGTTTGTCTGATCTGCAATGCTTGTTATCAGGCTTACTATTTCGCTAATCTGGCTTGATTTCTTGTCCAATTCCTTGATCACATTTCCAGCTTCTGCTTCAGCCTTTTGAATGGCTCCCATCTTCACAATGAGTTCCCCGGCCGATTTGCGCATTACTTTAATCATTTCATTGGACTGGGCGGCTGTCTCTGCAGCTTTTTGTGAATTGGAAGCAACCTCTTGCACGGTCTTGGTCATGTCAACCATTGCCCTAGATACGTCGCTGGTCTTAGCTGCTTGGTCCTGTGCACCTTTTGATATTTCGCCCACTGTTTCAGCTATCTGATTTGATGCAGCTGTCATTTCTTCACTGGAAGCAGACATGGATTCTGCTGTGGTGGATACATTATTACCACCTTCACTAACGAGTGCTACAATCTCATTGAGTGAAAGCCTGCAGTTCTCTATACCGTCGGTGATGCTCTTAAAGTCTCCAACACCTTCAACTTCCACTCTGCGTGAGAGGTCATTACTAGATATTGCACTCAGCACCTCACTGGAATCATTTATCAGTGCCTGTATGCTATCACCAAACTGATTCAGTGTATCGGCCAGGTTCCTGAAATCACCCTGAACCTCAATATCCATTCTTGTGGACAGATCACCTGCTGCATAGGAATCTACCACTTTTGCTGCTGCATTTAGAGGCTCTACGACTGCATCCAGTGTATCATTGACACCTTTTACTATAGCTCTATATTCTCCCTGATGTTTCGATGCATCTGCCCTTGTTGCCAACTTTCCTTCGACTGCAGCCTTTGATAGCATAAGAGAATCATCGACAAGCCTTTGTATATTTTCCATCATCTTGACACAAGCAGGGATCAACTGGTCGTTAGCCGAAAGCCTGCCTATTTTTTTGTATTGTTCCATTTCATGGAGGTCGCCGGCTGCCACATTGATAAAGGCGTTCTGCACATTGATTATTTTCTGTCTGAGTTCATTTGTAGCCTTTGCAACATCTGCAAAGATTCCCTGATAATGGCCTTCTACTTTTAGTGTACAATCATTCACTGCTAGAGTTTGCATTACTTTGTCACTTTCTACAAGTCCGCCCAGGCCATCGATACATGCATTAATGTTATTCTTGATCTCGTTAAAGTCACCTTTGTATTCATCCGTGATCTTTTGCGGGATTTCTCCTCTTGAGATAATAGCAACCTTGTCAGCAGCAACATTTAGTGGATCAACTAGTGCATCCATTGAATAGTTTACAGCTTTGACAGCTTCTTCGAATTTACCCTTGAATCTGGTAACATCAACCCTGTGATCGAGTCTGCCTTCTTCGGTAGCCTTGCCCAATGCAAGGAATTCATCAGTCAGGCTCAGTACATTTTCCATCAGCTTTACGGTATTTGGCAATAATTCATCATTGGCAGATCTTTTGCCTGCTTTCTTATAACGCTCAAGGTCACTGAAATCGCCTCTTGCCATGAACTCAAATGTACGGGTGATGTTCGTAAGGCGGGCACGTGTCTCATTAACTGCAGCAGCATTTTCTGCAAATATGCCTTGGTATTTATTGTCAGCCATAGTTGCGCTGTGGTCGTTTGTTGCCAGTTTCTTTAGTACATCAGTGCTCTCCTGCATAGGTCCTGCAACGGCATCAAGTGTCTGGTTCAATGATGAGATGATTACTTTATATTTTCCTTCATGCTTTGATTCATCTGCGCGTACCTTTAGGTCACCTGCAATTCCTGCCTGAGCAATTTTGTGTGTATCTTCAAGGAGATTATTAATCGCAGCTACGCAGTTGTTGAGGTTATTCTTCATATCTCCATAGGCGCCTTTATACTCCTTTGTGATGGTTGGTGGTATATCGCCATGAGAGACCCTGTTCATGTATTTCATTGCTGCCTGGAAAGGGTCAACTATAGAGTTCATGCATTCATTCATGCCCTCTACTATCTTCAGATAGTTGCCGGAATAGCCAGTTGTATCGATCCTGGCGTCCAGTTGACCATTAACAATGGAATTTGACATATCTACTATTTTGTTTGTGATTTCCATCTCCTTGCTCATATCGGAGATGAACTCAACAGCACCTACAATTTCTCCAGAGGCATTCTTTATAGGAGCGGCTGTATAACGGATCGTACAATTATTTGAGCCCCCTTTAGCAATTGTCTCGCCTGTAATGGTTTCACCATTTTTCATTGCTATAGCAGATTTGCATTTATCAGTGTTGCAATGGCCTGTCTTGAACAGTTCAAAGCATTTTTTTCCATGACATTTGTCCACTGTTTGGCCGGTGAAGTTAGCTGCAGCTTTATTAATATAAATTACATTGAAGTCCTTGTCCATACTTACAATAGGCATCGGAACATTGTCCAGGATGTTCGTGCGCTTGAACATCTCGCACATCATTTTATTAATAGAGTCTGCAAGTTCTTCGTGTTTCGGTTCATTTTTGGAATCAATTCTTACAGTAAGGTCTCCATTGTTAGCGTGTTCTACTACGCTAGATATTTCATTAAGCATTTTCCAGTCTTTATCGGCTGCAGATTTCCACATTTTTGATACATCATCAAACATTTTTCTTCACACTCTATATTCTTTGTTGTATTTTTGTCACTACTATATTATATTAAAAACGATTTGATAAATAAAAAACAATCTTTGAATATATAAATATAGCGTGTATATAATTAGCGACATTTTTTACATCAGTGGAAAAACCAATAAAAATTAAAAGAATTCATGAGAATTCTTAGAATAAATGGTACTTCAACCATCTTCTACTTCCACGTTTATACTGCAGTTTTAATATGCTTTCATTTTAAATGTATATTTTTCAATTACAGTAAAAACGTCTACAAAAGAATAATTACTTCGGTTTCGTTCACGTAACAGCAATATTGAAGCTAGAGAACCAGAAACTAAATATGATACCATGAAGTATTAAGTACAATTTTAGCTTGAGCTACACATGAATATCGCTCATCACATTTATCAGATTTAATTCATTAATGTCCCAGAGGTGTCACATGAAAGTAAAAATAACAGAGACCGTCCTGCGAGATGCACACCAATCGCTCATCGCTACCCGTATGCGCACCCGCAATATGCTTCCTATTATGGATAAGCTGGATCAGGTGGGTTACTATTCTCTTGAGATGTGGGGAGGTGCAACATTTGATAGTTGTATCAGGTATCTTAACGAGGATCCATGGGAAAGGCTGAGGTCGCTCAAAAAGCAAATGAATAATACCTATGCTCAGATGTTACTTAGGGGACAGAATCTTGTGGGCTACAGGCATTATTCAGATGATGTTGTTGAAAAGTTCGTGCAAAAGGCCTACGAAAATGGTATCGATATCTTCAGAATATTTGATGCTGTGAATGATATTCGCAACATGGAGAAAGCTATATCCGTGGCTAAGAAACAAGGTGCACATGTTCAGGGTACTATATGTTATACTACAAGCCCGGTCCACACTATAGAAAAATTCGTGGAGCTTGCAAGAGACCTTGCTGAGCATGATTGTGATTCTTTGTGCATTAAGGATATGGCAGGTTTGATTTCTCCTCACCAGGCTTATGAACTCGTAAAGGCTATCAAAAAAGAAGTAAACTTGCCATTGGACCTTCATTCCCATTGTACTTCCGGTATGGCTCCCATGAGCTATATGGCAGCATGCAGAGCTGGTGTAGATATTCTGGATACAGCAGTTTCTCCTCTTGCATGGGGAACATCACAGCCTCCGACTGAGTCTATTGTGGCTGCTTTGGCAGAGACAGAACGTGCAACGGGCCTTGATCTGGAACTAATAGTAGAGGTAGCGGAGTATTTCAAGGAAATAAAGAATGAGTTGAGATGTGTTCTTAATCCAATATCAGAACAAATCGATACCAATGTGCTGATATACCAGATACCAGGTGGGATGCTCTCAAATCTTGTCTCTCAGCTAAAGGAGCAGAATGCTCTTGACAAATACGATGATGTGCTTAAGGAGATGCCTCGGGTTCGTGCAGAATTGGGCTATCCTCCTCTTGTAACACCTACAAGCCAGATAGTAGGTACTCAGGCGGTACTCAACGTACTCATGGGTGAACGTTACAAAGTGATCCCAAAAGAAGTTAAAGACTACGCACGTGGATTGTATGGCAGGCCACCTCATAAGATTGATGCTGACGTTATGGTAAAACTCATACAGGACGAAGAACCTATCACTTGCCGCCCGGCTGATCTGCTTGAGCCTGAATATGAGAAGATGAAAGCTCAGGCTGAGAAACTTGGACTTGTCAAGAAGGAAGAAGACATCCTTACTTACATATTGTATCCTGCTATCGCACCTGCTTTCCTTAGGGGCGAATCAAAAGAAGAAGAACTAGTACCCATCAGAACAGAAACTAATCCGTGCGCAGTTCCCAGCTTGCAGAAAATACCCACCGAGTTTAAGGTAGAAATAGATGGTGATGTGTTCAATGTGAAGGTCCATCCTGTAGATGGTTCTCTTGCTGTTACAGAAGAGTCTGAGAAACCTTCTGTAAAATCAGTGCCAGGTGCAATTACAAGTCATATGCAAGGCATGGTACTTTCCATCAAGGTTTGTGTGGGGGATTCTGTAGAGGAAGGGGATACGATATGTGTCATAGAAGCCATGAAAATGGAAAATGCGATACATGCACCTCACAGTGGAATCGTTAAACAGATATTCTTCGGGGAAGGAGATTCAGTTTCCTCCGGAGATGTACTGATGGCTATCGAATGAGGTAGGTTCTATGTTCAACAAAGTACTCATTGCAAATAGAGGTGAGATCGCCATTAGGGCAATGCGCGCCTGCAGGGAACTGGGCGTGAAGACAGTTGCCGTATATTCCGAAGCTGATCAGAATGCTCTCTTTGCAAAGTATGCTGATGAAGCATATCTTATAGGCCCTGCACCTTCCAGTCAGAGTTATCTCAATATGGAGAAGATACTTGATGTAGCTGAGAAGACAGGTTCTGAAGCCATCCATCCGGGATATGGTTTCCTTTCAGAGAATCCGGTATTTGCATCCAAATGTGAGAAAGCAGGAATAGTTTTCATAGGTCCTCCGGCCGATGTCATCAAAAAAATGGGTAGCAAAATAGAGGCCCGTAAAACTATGAGCAAGGCAGGAGTTCCTGTAGTGCCGGGTACGGAAAATGCTATATCTGATCTGGATGAGGCTGCAGAGGTTGCAGAAAATATCGGTTATCCTGTTATTATAAAAGCATCTGCAGGCGGTGGAGGCATTGGAATGAAGATCGTTCATTCCAAAGAGGAATTTGCAAATGCTATCACTTCCATTCAGTCTGTTGCAAAGTCTGCATTTGGTGATCCAACTGTATTTATTGAGAAATACCTGGATGAACCGAGGCATATAGAGTTCCAGCTACTTGCTGACAAGTTCGGTAACACGGTGCACTGTAATGAAAGAGAATGCTCCATACAGCGCAGGCATCAAAAACTGATAGAAGAAGCTCCTTCTCCGATTATTACTGAAGAGATGCGCGAAGTGATGGGAGAAGCAGCTGTCAAAGGGGCCAAATCGATAGGATATGAGAATACAGGTACTATGGAGTTTCTGTATTCCAAAGGGCAATTCTATTTCCTCGAAATGAACACACGCTTGCAGGTAGAGCATACAATCACTGAGCTTATTACCGGTCTTGACCTTGCTAAAAAACAGTTATATATTGCTGCAGGTGAGGAACTTGCATATTCCCAAGAGGATATTCCTCTTAGAGGTTGGGCAATAGAATGCAGAATTAATGCTGAGGATCCATTGAATGATTTTGCTCCCTCTCCCGGAAAGATACGCAGGTATCGTTCTTCAGGAGGACCGGGTGTCCGCGTGGATAGCGGTGTGCATATGGGGTACACTATTTCCCCTTATTATGATTCAATGATCTCAAAGCTAAGTGTATGGGCCCCTTCACGCATAGAAGCTATACACAGAATGGACAGAGCACTTTATGAATATGTAGTGGTTGGTGTTACTACCAATATTCCATTCCATAAAGCAGTTATAAGGCACGAGCAGTTCATCAAAGGTAATCTTACAACTCATTTCATTGAAGATAATTCTATCATCGAACATGTGAGGAGAGTGGTGAAGGAAGATTCAGAGAAGGGAGCCACACTTGCATCTGCACTTGAGAACAAGTCCACGAAGGTAGCTGCTGTTACTGCAGCTGTAGAATCTTATATGCAGGCGGCGAAGAAACAATCTGGTAAAGAGTGATTTCATATAGATGTTTATTGGCGGGATAAAGTGAATAATATAGCTGAGATCATGCGAATTCTAAAAGAAGCTGACGGAAAGCCAGTTTCAGGGGAGGAACTTGGAGAACGATTAGGAATTTCCAGAGCTATGGTCTGGAAATATATAAGTTCCTTGAAAGAAGGAGGTTATGAGATTGAATCTTCACCTAAAACTGGTTATATTCTAAAAGTCATTCCGGACATGCTTTACCCTGAAGAGATCAAAAGTGGATTGAATACTACTTTGATAGGTACTGAGATCCTCTACTTTGCAGAGTTGGAGTCCACTAACAATTTTTCCAAGGAGATGGCAAAGGAAGCAGAAGAAGGAACAGTAGTGATCGCTGAGGTCCAGAAAAAAGGCAGAGGCCGACTGGGAAGGAACTGGCAGTCACCAAAGGGAGGTATCAATCTTTCTGTTATACTTAAACCGAACGTCCCCCTTGACCATGCAGCTAGGCTAACTCTTATGACCGGACTTGCTGTAGCAAATACCATTCGTTCTCTTGGGGTGGATGCCCGTATTAAATGGCCCAATGATATATTTGTAAAAGAGAAAAAAGTGTGTGGTATACTTACAGAAGTAGATGCGGAAATGGAACAGATTGATTACGTTATCATTGGAATAGGTATAAATGCCAATGTTGATATAGAGGAATTTCCGCCGGGAATACGTGAAAATGCCACAAGTCTCAAGAAAGAACTTGGTGTAGAAGTCAACAGAGTTGAATTCGTGCAGAATTTATTGTATGAACTGGAACAGCAGTATATAAAGTTCAAGACACAAGAATTCTCTGCAATCCTTAGTGAGTGGATAAATCTATCTGACACTATTGGTAAAGATGTCACAATTATGACACCTTCACGAATGATAGAAGGCAAAGCTGTAGGTATCACTGATACAGGGGCAATTTCTGTCAGAACAAAAGATGGAAAAAGGGTAAACCTTATTGCTGGTAGATGTGTTTATACACGTACTAGATGAAGGACTTATCCATGTGGATAGACAAACGTCTATCTCCACTATTACTATTTCTTGCTATATTTACATCAATAGCTATGGTGGTGCCTGCTCAGGCAGTGCTAATCGTAGAAGACGTAATTGTAAATGATTCGAGCATATTTCTCCTTACAGGCAACACTTGGCATTTTTACCAGGGATACAATCTTTCCATAAAGGGTGTAAATCAGGAAGCTGATAGTGTATGGCTTGAGTTATCATTGGGAAATAAAATATTAAAAAGCCAGATCCTTGACGAAGGAGATAGTTTTACCTATCAAAAGAACAATAGAACAATACTTAATATTACTGTAAATACTATTTACGCAGGTGATGGTGAGGAACTCGTTGCTTTTGCACCAGTGTTCCAGTATATGGATAGTGATCTGCCAGTGCCTATCATACCAGAAGATGAAATTGATGAAGAACAGGATAGCAGTCTGGTAGATGATGTTTCAATAGGAGCAAATGGGATAGAGGGCTTCACGTTAGTTACCGCCCTTCCAGTTTCCATAATTGCTGCTGCTTTAATTTCAATGCTTGGAAAAAAAGGTAATTAAGAGAAAAGGGACCTCTCACAGTTCGAGGTCCCCATTATCCATAAGCACTTTTAAGTCTTGAAGACTCATCTTTCCTGTTTTTTCCAGTTTCTCTTTAGCAACTACCCTTTGTTCCTGCTGTTTCTTTTCATCCTTTACAAGCTGGATGTCATTCAATTTTTCAAGGTAGCCATTTAGTTCATCTCTAAGCTGTGAGATCCTTTGCTTAAGAGGGTCTATTCTTGCTCTTAAAGGCTCTGTAACCCCAAATTTTTCCTTTATCTGAGCATGACAGAGATCTGCATCTTTGCGCATCTCATCTACTTTCTTATAGAGGTCTATCATTTCCAGATGATACTGTTGTGAAACATCAGCAAGTTCCTTTATACTAGAACCTATATTCTCTCCAGGTCCAGGCTGTTGAGACATTGTAGAGTCATAAGTTTCCTGGATTTTTTTGTGTACTTCATCTGCTTGCATCGCTGCTTTCAGGCGCTCATCAAGCTGTAGCAGCCTGCCAAATACATCAATCTCATGCTGCAGAGGGACATCTGCATTAAGGAAGGTGTCAAGCTCTGCAAAATAAGCTTTTGAAATGATATCAACAGTTCCTCTTGAAACCTGGTTTAATGCATCTCTTTCAGCCTTAAGCTTCGCAATTGCATCTGAGGCTTGCTGACTTGCAGACATCCTTGCATTTTTTACATTTTTCAGTTCAGAGATCTTAGCGTTCACTTCATCTCTTTTTTCTTTCAATTCCCTGGCCTTTGTGACCATTCCCTTAACTTGGGAATTCAAACCATCCCTTTTTTCCTTAAGCTCTGCCATGTTGGTCCGATGAAGGCGTAGCTCATTAAATAAGGATCTAAGTTCTCTCTCATCACGAGTTATCTGAGTTCGTAGGTCATTTACCTTCAACTTCAGATCTTTCTCTGAAATGGATGATGCGTCTGTCATACTGCGGTCACCTCTGTCTCTCTATATTTAAGGCTTCCCCAGTACTTTAAAGCCTCTTTATGGCTCTGTATCCTCTTTTCAAGCCATGAGTGCCTTGGTTTTGCTTTATTAAGCTCGTCTTCTTGAAGCCTTTGATTTTCTATTAATGCACATTCGAGGCCGGATGCAGCTATGAGCTCCTCGTGAGATATTACTGCTTCTTCTATCTTGGACTTTATAGAGGATTTGCTTTCTAAAGTTTCTCCTATAGAAAGGGCTGATAAGATTGACTCAACGATTGCTTTTTCTTCATTTACAGGGGAGAGCAATTTCGCTTTTGCTATATTATCACGTATGATATTAACATCCTTCTGCTGCATACCCGATTCAATTAACTTTTCCAGCATAATTTCTACCTGATGGTAAAGTTGCTGGCGTTTTTCTTTAAGTACATCTATGCGTTCTAGTAGCTCTTCATGTTTTTTCTTACTATCGTCTATTCCCTGAGAGTAAGAAGAAAATCTTGTATCAAGCTCTTCGAATTCAAAATTGTACTTCTCTAACATTCTATTGTGCTTGAGGATTACTGCATCGATAAGACCTTCACGGTCATATAAAGTAACCCCTACGCCATCTCCTTCGGTGGTCATTCATTTGTCTCCAACTAGATTATATTTGTGACAATTATTCACTACTATATATATAAATGTCGTCAGCATTATATTCGGAACACTTGAGCATGTGGCACACCATTGATGTATATCACACTTTGTGGATTCACCACACCACAGTTTATAGCACATTGAATACATTTTACTCCAAAAAGGTTGGCTGTGGTTGCATTCTTCAGAGCTTTTTCAACTCTTTCAGAATCAACTATTTCCCCACAAAAAAACCCTTCATTCACTGTTACTGTGATATTTCCTTCTTTTAAGGTCTTTCCAAGGATCTCCTTGTCGCATATAGCAACAACTACATTGCTACCGGAACTATGGACCTTCAGATACATCAATTATTCCTCATACAAGCTTCACACTATCATGGTCTGGTTTCATCAGATCTCCAGACCTGCGCATTTTTGCGATCATTTCTTCTGCATGGGCTCTGTCAATACCTTCTACAGATGCTTCTGCATAAATCTCTTCAAGAGGTGCTTTACCAGCGGGATGTCTACTGCCCACCTGTCTGATGATCTCTTTAATCACTTTTATTTTATCTCTCTGGCTCTTGCTGGTACCAGATGCTATTACATCCACATCGAAAGCTCCTGTGGATGGGTCGACACCGACTTGCTTCATGCACGAATATACTATTTTTGTCGTACGTTTTGCATCGTCCATAGTAACAACATTGCTAAGGCGCACTCTCGCACTTGCTTCTGCAAGTCTTACAAGGGCTTCCAACTGCCTGGCTGTTACCGGGACCGGGGCATCTTTGCCTTCTCCCATTTTACGCAGGTCCATGTAAAACTTCACCAAATGTTCCCTTGCTTCTTCTTCCATTATAGGGAAAATATTTCTGCGTGAATAGGCTACATATTTTCTCATAAGGTCCGGGTCGATGTCAGGTATAATAACTTCCATCTGCTCATCGACTTGTTCTTGGGTCACTTTACT
>DAKU01000090.1 GCA_002508425.1 Methanosarcinaceae archaeon UBA470 | reverse complement strand
GTGCCTTTATTTTTCCTGCTCTCGACCATAGCCACAGAAATACAGAATGCCTTACAGTATATAAATTCCATTCCAATCTATGCGGAGGTTGTGCGCAGTTTCCTGGAGAACCTGCATCTTGAACGATTGCCTATAAATCTCGATATAAAGACAAAAGTCATAGAAGTGGCTTCTTCCATTGCAAATTATAGCAGTGTGGTATTGCTCAGTGCAGTACAAAGTCTGGGACAGCGTGCTGTAGAATTCACTATAATGTATTTCCTGCTATATTACCTGTTGACAGGAGAAGATTCGGATTTTGTAAAGGGTGTATATTCAGCCATTCCCTTCAACAGGGAAAATTCTGACAAACTGCTGGAAGAGTTCAGGGTGATCGTCAAAACCACTCTTGTTTCTTCCCTCATCATAGCTATCATACAGGGAGGGTTGCTTACTGTAGCCTTTCTCCTGCTGGGCATACAGGGTGCAATTCTCTGGGGCACGCTTGCAGCGCTCATGTCTTTCGTTCCCCTGGTAGGTGCCGCGGTCGTATGGATTCCCGCAGTCATCATCCAGCTCATCCAGCAAGATTACTTTGCAGCAGTGGGGATTCTTTTTGCAGGGATTGTTGTAAGTACCATGGACAACTTTGTGAGGCCTTTCATTCAAAAACAACTTGGATCTATTCATCCCATGATCTCTCTTCTGGGTATCATCATCGGTATCAAGCTGTTTGGTCTCATAGGTTTGGTAGTAGGCCCCCTTTTATTATCATATTTCCTTTTGGTTGCCAGGATGTTTAACGAAGAATACTTGGGAAAAAAAAGATGTTCCAATAAGTGATTACCTTTTCTCAATTTCTGAATGAAAATGTGTGTTAAGTATTCATTTAGTGCTTGAAGTAGTACTTTGCAATCAGGTGATCATTTAAGGCGTTCAAAGAAGTATTGGGAAATCTTAATATACACATTGGTGTCCTTACGGTGTCTTCAAGCATTTTCCCCTATCATGTCTATGCCTTGCATTTTTAAGATACGTCCTTGTAGAGCTTTGTGAAATAAGGTAACAGTAAGTTTTGAAATAACCTGAATATATAAGGTTTCTCGTTCTTATTTACATTTATATCTCTTCTCCTATTCTTTATTTTGTACCTCTTATTTTGTATTCATGTCCACACAAAAGACTTATATATATATATTTTTGTTTTTTCATCTTTATAACATTGAAAATAAATAAGTATAGATGCTGCTATATCTTCTTTTTTAGGTAACGGCGTGAATTGAGCAGCCAAAAAATATATATAGTTTGATTTTGCAACATTCTGGCAAAGTAGTAACACAATAAAAAAGGAGTTTGGAAAAATGAGTTATAGCCTTGGTATAGATGCAGGGGGAACGTACACTGATGCGGTTCTTCTAAGAGATAAAGACAATACTATTATCCAATCAAATAAAGCGTTAACAAGCTACCCGAATCCGCTTGATGGGATTAAACAATCTATTGACGGACTGGACCCTACATGTCTTAAAAATGTAAAAGTTGTGTCTGTATCCACAACTCTTTCCACAAACAGTATACTGGAAGGTACTGGCTTCCCTGTTGCCATGATACTTATTGGAAACTATGAGATCAAACAGGAACTTCCAACCAGACATTTTTTACAGGTTTGTGGTGGTCATGACCACAATGGTGTTGAAACTAACAGCCTGGATACCGAGGCCATCAGAGAATTTGCTCTACTCGTAAAAGATAAGGTTTCAGCTTTTGCAATATCCTCATACTTCAGTATCAGAAACCATGAGCATGAACTGATTGCAAAGGAAATAATAAGGGAATTTACAGGTCTCCCTGTTGTCTGCAGCCATGAGCTTTCCCAGGACCTTGGGGCTTTTGAACGAGCAGTGACAGCATTCCTTAATGCACAATTGATACCTGTAACTGAGAGATTCATGACAAACGTTGAAGCAGAAATAAAGTCAAGGGGAATTGATGCAAAAATATTTATGCTCAAATGTGACGGATCTGTAATAGGCATACAGAGTGCCCTTAAAAAACCGATTGAATCCATCTTTTCAGGGCCTGCAGGAAGTCTTGTGGGAGCTTCATTCCTTGCGAAAAGGGAGACTTGTGCCGTCATAGATGTAGGAGGGACCAGCACAGACATTTCAGTTATATACAACGGTGTTCCCGATATGAGTGATTCCGGTGCCGTTGTAGGTGGCTGGAAAACCAGGGTCAAGGCAATAAAGATGGAAACATCTGCAATGGGTGGGGACAGCCATGTTTGGGTAAAAGGAAAAGATATAAATATAGGTCCCCTAAGGGTTATTCCCTTGTGTAGGGCTGCTGTACTTTACCCCGATTTTCTTGAGCAACTCAAAACAAATCCAATTCCCTCAAAAATGCAGTTGGGAGTTAATTATCAGCCTACAAAATTCTACCTGAGAACAGACTATGAAGTAATGAATATCAGTGAAGAGGAAAAAAAGGTACTCGATGCCGTAAAAAAACATCCCACTTCGATAACGGAGATATTCAACCGGATTAAAAAGTATCCCACCAGCAATGTACTGGATAGTCTTATTCAAAAAAGACTGTTGCAGTCTATCGGCTTCACGCTCACGGATGCTTTACATGTGCTTGGAGAGTACACGGAAAGAAATGTCGAGGCAGCAAATACCGGTGCTGATCTGCTTGGTTCATTAGTGGACGTGGACAGATATGAATTCGCAAGGTATATTAAGGCAGAATTTGCAAAGAACATGGCATGTGACCTCATATCATTCTTCCTTGAAGGAGTAGAGAAAAAAGAAATAAGAAAAATATTTGATATTCAATCACCTGCAAAGTTCAAAGTAGAGGTTCCTGTTGTGTTGATAGGCGGACCTACAACTGCTTTTGTAGAAAATATGAAGGAAATACTGGATGCAGAAATAATTCTTCCGGAATATTCAAACGTAGGGAATGCTGCCGGTGCACTGGCTGCAAAAGGTATCAGAAGATTTGAAGTCCTTATAAGACCGGCATCCATGGCTGCTCCTGATTGGGAATTCCTTGTGTTTTCCGAACATGGGAGAAGTAACTTCCATGAATATCATGAAGCACTTGACTATGCCGTTACTCTTGGAGAAAACACAGTTCTTAGTTACATGAAAGATGCTGGGCTTGATTCAAACCATATAAAAATAGATGTGCAAAAAGAGGAAATTATCCCCGTGGGATGGAAAACACCAATGGAAACAAAAATTGTTGTACTTGGTGTTGGCAACAGAAAAACTGAGCAGGATTGCTGTTAAGCGCCTGGCTCTCGTATAAGAAAATAAATAGCTATGAGGACATTCTGTCCTCTGCAATTACCATGT
>DAKU01000145.1:18016-19209 GCA_002508425.1 Methanosarcinaceae archaeon UBA470 | reverse complement strand
CTTTATCAGGAAATCGCACTCACGTGTCCCTTTATGATAGAAAACTTCACTATGTCTTCTGATGAGCTCTATGAACACCAGATTCTCAAGCAGCCTGCCGTAATTCTCTGAGAACTTGAAAGACACAGCATTTATCAGACCTGTATCAAGGCAATAGATTTTCTTTGGATTAGCAAGCTGCTTCCTTAGAGAATAATCGAATTTGTTGATTGAATATAGAAGATATGAGTCTTCTGCATAGCTTAGGTACTCTTTAACAGTGTCTGCTGATATTTCCAAGGCATTTGCTATGCTGTTGTAGGAAAAAGGCTTACCAACGTTTGAGATTATGAAATACAGCAGATTTATCACATCTCTGTTATTCCTCAGATTATGAGGAAAGATTATGTCCTTCAGGTATATTGTCTCATAATAGTTCTTCAGAAGCTCTTCCTTTATGTTGGTGTCCTCTTCCAGAGATATCCTGGGGAAAGAACCATGTTTTAGATATTCCTCAAACTCATGCCTTTTCTCCGCAGATGTAGGTTTTTTTATTCCTTTGAAATCCAAGTGCTCCTTGAAGGTCAACGGATAAACCGTTAATGAAAGGTACCTTCCAGAGAGACGTGTGATGGTCTTCTTTTTAAGCAGGGATGATGTGGACCCTGTCAAAATGAATTTCAGACGCTTGTCGGTATCGTACAATGTTTTCAGTGTCTGAGTCCAGTACTTGAAGTTCTGGATCTCATCAAGGAAAATATAGTATCTCTCTTTTTTTGTTGCAGCGATGTGATCTTCAATGATACTCGAAAGGAGATTCACACTCTCTGTCTGGCTCTGGAACACAGGCTCATCAAGGTTCATGTACAATACAGATTCTTCTTTATCTTCAGGTAGTTCGAGACTGCTAATGAGCTGGTATAGGAGAGTTGATTTTCCAGTCCTTCTGGCACCAAGTATCAGTAATATCTCTTCTGTTTCCAGATATTTGGATAAGCGTGGATAGTACCGAAGGCGGGATATTCCTGTACTGTAACTTTTTCCGAACCACCAGGGGTTCTGCTTTTCCAGCACATCTTTTATCAGTTGTTCCATAACAACTAGTTGATTTCTATATTAGTTAAAAGTATCGATTATAATCTGTGATTTAATTGAGTTTTGACGATCATAATCTATGATTTTGAGTATTCTTACCGGGTATCTTCGTCAATTTG
>DAKU01000145.1:0-17924 GCA_002508425.1 Methanosarcinaceae archaeon UBA470 | reverse complement strand
ATCTCAATTTTAATAAAAAGTGTCTCAATATGCTGTTATATCCTTCAACAGTATACGTTTCTGCTTTAGATTGTGTGTGAATTGTCTCTGGAATAAATTCTTTATATGCTCTCCAATGATCAGTCATCACTTCCTCGATCTTTTCTCAGAGTTGTTGTCCGGTTTCCGTTCCTCTGCTACCAAAAGAGCAGTCGATGAATTTTTTCCCAACTCTATCAATAGCAATCCAGATCTAGCAATATTTTTTTTGTTTCCGATGTAAGTGTGTATCTCATCCAGTTCAACGATAGCTACTTCATTTTCGCTCTTCAAATCCTCTAGATCTTGGCCAAACTTCTTAATCCAATTTTGAACCGAAACATGGCTCAGCCCCAATAAACGTCCTATAGAACGAAATCCTAATCCTTCCAGATAGAGCTGTAAAACCTGCCGTTTAACAGAAGTAGAACTGGCAGTTGATTTGAGCTCTACTGAATAGTTATATCCACAATCAAAGCATTGATATCGTTGCCGTCCACTTATTTTTCCGTTCTTTTTTATGATTAGGGCTTTTGCACAGGCAGTTTACGCAGAACGATAAGTCCTCATAACACATGACAATTTTTACTTACCAATACCTTTTGTAAAATTCTGTACTGTTGATATTTCAGGATGATGCATAATTTATATTAAAGTTATATCTAATGATAAGGATATGATTTATCATAACATTAGTTGTTATTATTATTAAAATTAATAGTACTAATTAGAACAAAGAACTTATGTAGTAAAACTCATTAACTTTAGTGCAAAAAAGATAGTTGTCTCTCTATTAAAATAGGCATGATATATTTTTAATAGTAGGAATATATGTTTCCACTTTAAATCATATAATTTCGCAATTTATTTATATAGGTTATTTGTGTAGCATATACTTAAAGCATGTTAACTCTCAACCTTAAGTATAAAAACAAAAACATCATTGGTGGTCGGTTCAATGGTTAATAAAAAAGATTGCTTATCGAGCGTGACTCTAGGACTAGTATTTATCATACTTTTAATCTTACTTTCAAGCCCAGCTTTAGCTGCAAATGAAGTTACCGTTTCCAGAACGATTTCTGAAGATACAGTAAATCCCGGTGATACTTTTACAGTAACTATAAAGTTGACAACAAATCAGGAATTATTAGCTCTGAGTCTAAAAGAAAACATACCAACTGGCTGGGAGATATCTGAAAGGAATTCTGGACGATTTACATATTCCCCAGGCAATAGTCAATGGATTTGGTCAGATACTGCATCAAATATTACTTCAGGAACTTCTGCATCAATTACTTATGATGTTACAGTCCCAGAAAGTGCTACAGCAGGGACATATTCCATTACAGGATATGCTTCATGCACTCCTTCAAAGAGCGGAAGTGCATCCCAGACAAGTATTTCAGGCGAAACTCAAATAATAGTAGAAATAGAGGATGTTGCACCAGTTCTCAGTTACATTGGGAATAAAGCAGTTAATGAAAATTCCTCTCTTGTATTTACCATATCTGCAACAGATAATAATGGTGATGCAATAACATACTCTGCAGTAGGTTTACCTGCAGGAGCAACTTTTGATGGCAACACAGGCATATTTAGCTGGACACCGGCTTTTACAGCTTCGGGAACATATAGTGTTGTATTCATTTCAACTGCAAATGGTCTTACGGATTCGGAAACGGTCACGATCACAGTGGGAAATGTAGATAGAACTCCCATACTTTCTTTCATAGGTAACAAAACAGCTTCCATGAACACTTTGCTGAGCTTTACTATTTCAGCAACTGACCCTGACGGAGATAGTATTGTTTATTCTGCTACTGGTCTGCCCACAGGAGCCACATTTGATACAACAAACGGTATTTTTAGCTGGACACCAGTTAATGGTACTGAAGGATTATATGTCGTTACGTTCACTGCTGAATCTAAGGGGCTCAGAAACTCCGAAATGGTTGTAATTTCCACTTCTGTAGACAAAACTACATTAACAGCTTCACTTCTTGAAGTCAACCTCAAGGTAAGTGCTGCTGTGGCCGGAACTGAAGTAGGACAATATCCTCAATCAGCGATAGATGCGTTTAAAGCAGTGATAACTACAGTTCAGGCAGTTGCTGATAATTCTGCTGCTACCGTGGCGCAGATCACTCAGGCTGCGATGGATCTGACAACTGCAGAAGCTGCATTTGATGCATCTCTAATTGGAATCGATCAGACATCACCTTCCCCTGTCACAGGACTTACAGTAGAAGGAGTTGGTCCAAACTGGATAAAGTGGACATGGGTAAATCCAAGTGATACTGATTTCAGCTATGTAATGGTTTATCTGGATAACGTGTTTATCACAAACACGGCCAATAGTTCTGTAAGTTTCTATAATGCAACTGGATTGTCTGGAGGTACTACCTATACCTTTGGAATTAAGACAGTGGACACTTCATGGAACATAAACGCAACCCAGGTAAACAGTTCTGCTACAACATTACAGGCTCCTACGATCTCTAATCTTGATGGTACGAGCATTACTAAAAATACAATAACTCTGGAATGGGAAGCTTCCAATGATACTACACGGGTGGAAATAAGCCGCGATGGTACTCTTATTGGGAATGCTAGCGGGGTAACATTATATACAGGTCTATACTCAATGCACTTTGCGGACAGAGATGCCTTATAATCACACATGGTGGAATGGTATATCATGCATTCGAACGTATCACCCATTATATTGAAGAGAGCGGTATTAACATCCATATTGATATCATAAATGAAAAAGATGATATTTCCTCCATTGAAGCAGCCTGTACCGAACAGATATCTTGCATGTCATCTCCTGAGGAGCGGCCTGTATAATCTAAACAAACGTTAGTGAGATTTATACTATGTAGAAGACCCATATCACGATAATCGACATAAGTGTGATATCGGCTTCTATTATCCAAGTAGTAGTAAGGTTAGCACCCACTTTCATCTGGGTATATAAAACATTACAAATACGCCTACCAATGCAATCAAAGCACCTATAATCTCATACTTGTCAGGTCTCTTCTTATCGACATAGAAGCCCCATATAAGCGAGGATACGATGAATATGCCTCCGTATGCAGCGTACACCCTCCCAAAGTGTGCATCCTGCAATGTGGGTACTATCCCATAGAGGAACAATACCACAGCTCCCATAGCACCATAGGTCCAGCTTTTCTTTTCTCTGAGCCATAACCACACAAGATAGCCGCCTCCAATCTCAAAAAGTGCTGCGTTTATACTTAAAAACTTTTTGATATTACATTTGCTTTCTGCAGAGCCGTTTATCTAATTTCTAATGTAATTGTAGTATAGCATCGTATGATAGCGTATTTTTGATGATTACGGTTGTTTATTTGAAATACCTTCTTCGAAATCAATCCCTTTGAATAATATAAATAGAAGTTGTTAACATTCAGCTACTTTCAAGGTGATGAAACTAATTTATTTACTCCCCAGGAAACGAGAAAAGAATAGTAAGAAAAGAATACCTGCTCTAATTCATGATTCTGAGACAAGTATCTCTTTGACCGGCGGCAGGGAACTAAGATCAATGTCAATTCCATGACGTTCTACAAATTCCCGGGTTCCGATACGATCTGGGGTCCAGTCCAGGAACCACATTTTCGAAACATTTTTTTGAGTAAGGATCGGCTCATTACGTTTCACAGCTTCATCCGGAGCTATATCTAAGTTCGAAATCCACCGCAGCTTGTTAATACCAGCTTCCTGCGAGCCACGTATGAAAGCGTAGAACGCACTTTCCATCCGGCTGATAGTTTCAGCTGCAGTCTTCCCGGAAGGCATTGCACGGAACCCGTATGGCCTAAGCTTATGCTGCAGGCACCACTGTTCAAGTACTACAGCATGTAAGGAAGGAAGGAAGTAAATAAGCATGGAGCTGATGAGGAAAATCTATGTGCAGCAGGGAATCAAGGATCCCGGGATAATAATAGCGGTATTCCTGCAGGCTAGTTTTCCTGACATGTACTCTGCCATTTAACCCCATATCCTTGGGAGTGCGGGTATGCAGTACCCTGCGGGGAATAGGGGTATGGCTGTTGATTAGTACCATTTCAATGGTGGCTGCTTATTGCACCAGTCAGTAAAGATGCAAATACACCTGGGAATTATTATGCACAAGCAGTGTTCACTATAGATGAATCGGGTGTTACTTGTCCTGCAGGTTACGGGACAATGATCTCATTTTACAACAAGAAAACGTGCATACTCCTTTATCTTTCAAAAAAAGCGATTGTCAAAACTGCAATTTGAAATCAGAATGTACAAAACTTGACCACAGGACTATCACTATAAATAAGCATTATCCTATTTTGGAAGGAGGCAAAGAGGTATAGTAAATCAATGGATTTTAAAAATGATATGAAGATGAGAGCTCATATAGAACCAAAACAAGGTAAGATGAAAAGATTTCATTGACTGGAGAAAGCAAAGTTCTGGGAATATAGAAGCTAAATTTTCAGGCACTGTTAACTGGAATTGTGGTAAATCTCAAGAGATTTGTAAAAATGAGTAGCGATAGCTGTAGGAGCTTATGTTGAAAAGGAAGAAACAATGAATGTGGTTATAAAATTTAAGCGGAGATTAAAGACTTATTTAACAAAAAGAATCAATCCGATAAAGAACTGTCCCAAAAAATAGTTCATGCCTTAAAATTTGCGCGTTAATTGATTGGATGAGATCGTAATCTTGTATTATCCGACAGTCTCTATGATGAATTATACGTGAGCTATGTAGTATACACTAATAAAAGTAGATAATACAATAATTTTATATACTTCAAACATATTATAGTATAAACTATTCTGTAACATGAATGTTCAAAATCATAAGAAAAGGGGCGAGATGAATAACAGTGTGGGCACTCTGTTTTGATTCCTGAGATCCTATGGTTGTTGTGCTATACCTAGCATTTAAGCATGTAAGATGGAACTTCTTCTATTGATCATTGCACATTGGAACCATGGCCCATCTTAACGTCCCCACGACCATCGCATAAAGAACACAAAAAAGTGAAAGATTGGAGAACATTATCCACAAAATGGAGATAGATTGTTTATGAATACATTATCACGATTACAAGCATACATGGCTGGTAGAAAAATCCTGCTTCCTGCAGCTTTGATACTATCTACAATAAGTTCCTTGCTGGGTATTGTACCATTTATATTTATATGGTTGATTGCCAAAGAATTGTTAATATCTCAGGCGGATGCTCCGCAGGTGCTCATCAATACCTATGCATGGTGGGCTTTTGGTACGGCTGTTGGTGGTGTTATTATTTACTTTTTGGCACTCATGCTATCGCACCTTGCTGCATTCCGGGCAGAGACCAACATGCGTCGGCAGGCCATGCAAAAGATAGTGCAACTACCCCTTGGATTCTTTGATAATAACACTAGTGGGCATATCCGTAAAATAATCGACGACAATGCCAGTATCACGCATAGTTTCCTGGCACACCAGCTGCCTGACCTGGCGGGTAGTACACTGATGCCCTTTGCATCATTGATACTAATTTTTGTTTTTGACTGGCGGCTTGGTATTGCCTGTCTTATACCCATAATTGCAGCCATGATGATCATGGGCTTCATGATGGGTAAGCGGGGAAGGCATTTTATGCAGTCTTATATGAATTCCTTAGAAGATATGAATACAGAAGCTGTCGAATATGTCCGCGGAATACCCGTGGTAAAGGTGTTCCAGCAGACTATATTCTCATTCAAGAACTTCCACAACAGTATTATCAAGTACAGGGACATGGTATACAAATATACTCTCATATGGGAGAAGCCGATGGCGACTTATACGGTGATCATTCACGGGTTCGTATATGTCCTGATCCCGGTGGCCATTCTATTGATCGGTAATTCCGACAGCTATGCTGAAATATTGCTCGACCTGTTCTTTTACATCCTGATCACACCGGTATTTGCCCAGAGCATTATGAAAAGTATGTACTTGAACCAGGCCATGGGGCAAGCCACCGAAGCGATCAACAGGATCGAAGATTTGACGAACGTAAAACATCTATCCGTGGCACTTGATCCAAAACCCTTTAAAAACCATGAAATACATTTCAAAGACGTCTCTTTCAGTTACCCCGGTAGTAAACAAAAGGCAATTGACAGCATAAGTTTCACGATACCCGAAGGAAAGACATTTGCTTTGGTTGGTGCTTCGGGCAGTGGCAAGACAACCATTGCACGCCTTGTGCCTCGCTTCTGGGATGTCGATGAGGGGCAGGTTACCATTGGAGGAAACGATGTAAAAGACATTTCGCCAAAAGAGTTGATGCAACATGTCTCCTTTGTCTTCCAGAACACACGGTTATTTAAAACCAGTTTGCTGGAAAATATACGTTATGGAAATTCCCATGCAACACCTGAAGCAATTGAAAATGCTGTTGAATCGGCACAATGCCGCGAAATAATCAGTAAGCTGCCCAAAAGGATGAATACCAGAATCGGATCTGAAGGCACGTATTTATCCGGAGGAGAACAGCAACGGATAGCACTGGCACGGGCCATTCTGAAAGACGCACCTATTGTTGTTCTGGATGAAGCCACTGCTTTTGCAGACCCCGAGAACGAACATCTGATACAGAAAGCTCTGGGAAAACTCGCTAAAGGTAAAACAGTGCTGATGATCGCTCACAGGCTAACAAGTGTGGTAGATGTTGATTCTATCCTGGTTATCGATAAAGGAAAAATGGTGGAACAAGGGACACACAATGAATTGATAGGTAAACAGGGCTTATATGCCAGAATGTGGAACGAGTATCAAAAATCAGTTCAATGGACAATAGGGAAGGAGGCACAATATGCTTAATATCTTAAAAAAACGGTTAGCTCTTTCAAACAAAGGAGTAAAAGATTTCCTGAAGGGAACATTATTTACAACATTGCTCAATATAGCATTAATGTTGCCTGCGGTATTTGTTTTCCTGTTCCTTGACGATTACCTGCGGCCTGTGATAAACCCAATGGAAACCCCTGCCAAGGGAATATGGTATTATATCGCACTGGGCATACTTTTTATGCTAATTACCTGGTTAATAGCTGTGTTCCAGTATCGCAGTACCTTTACTACCATTTATGAAGAAAGCGCCAACCGGCGTATTTCACTGGCCGAGAAGCTACGCAAGCTGCCACTGTCTTTCTTTGGCGAAAAAAACCTTTCCGACCTGACCGCTACCATTATGGCCGATAACACTGAGTTGGAACACACCTTTTCACATGCAGTGCCCCAACTTTTTGCCTCAGTAATCAGTATTATTCTAATTGCAGTAGGAATGTTCTTTTATAACTGGCAACTATCCCTGGCTTTGTTCTGGGTTGTACCTGTCTCTGCCTCAATAATTCTTTTATCGAAAAAATGGCAGCAAAATAACAACAAAATAATTTACAATAAAAAGCGCACTGTAAGCGAACAAATCCAGCAGGGTCTGGAAAATATCCAGGAAATAAAAGCATATAACAATGAGGATAAATACCTTGATGAGTTAAACGAAAAGCTTGATGATTACGAGAAGTACCTGACACAAGGTGAGCTGATAACAGGTGTGCTTGTAAACAGTGCTCAAAGCATATTAAAACTGGGATTGGCAAGTGTCATTATAGTCGGAGCGAATTTATTGGCAACAGGAAATGTTGATCTATTCACATACCTCATATTCCTGGTAATCGGATCTCGCATTTACGAACCCGTCAACGAGGTTTTCAATAACCTGGCTGCACTGTTCTACCTTGATATCCGCATTAACCGCATGAACGAAATGAAAGCTCTTCCCATTCAAAAGGGCAAAACGGAATTCACACCGAAAAACTACGATATTGTTTTTGACCATGTCAGTTTCTCTTATGAAACAGGCAAACAGGTTATGCAGGATGTGTCATTTACGGCCCGGCAAGGTGAGATCACCGCTTTGGTTGGTCCGTCAGGGGGAGGTAAAAGCACTGCAACGAAATTAGCTGCACGCTTTTGGGATGTAGATTCGGGTAAAATCTTACTGGGAGATCAGGATATTAGCAAAATTGAACCTGAAACCTTACTAAAGAATTATTCAGTGGTATTCCAGGATGTTTTACTATTTAATACTTCTATCATGGAAAATATTCGCATAGGAAAGCACAATGCATCCGATGAGGAAGTACTGAGGGCAGCGAAACTTGCCCAATGCGACGAGTTTGTCCAGAAAATGCCTGATGGATATCATACCATTATTGGTGAGAACGGTGACACTCTTTCAGGTGGGGAAAGGCAGCGCATCTCCATTGCCAGAGCTTTGCTTAAAGATGCGCCCATAATACTTCTGGACGAAGCAACCGCATCACTTGATGTGGAAAATGAGACGAAGGTACAGGTAGGTATTTCGGAACTTATCAAAAATAAGACAGTGCTGATCATTGCTCACAGAATGCGTACTGTAGCCAATGCCGATAAAATAGTAGTACTGGATAATGGCAGAGTTGCAGAGAGCGGCAAACCCTATGAACTGAAAACGAAAAAGGGGTTATTTGCTAAAATGGTTGAAAGGCAAATGGGGATAATGAACTGACCCTCTCAGTTCTTAGCCGGGATATAATGAAATCAATGATCTGAAATATCATGGATGGAGAGGATAGAAACATGGATGCCAACCAATACATCAAAACCCTGGAAAGGACAGGTAGACTAAGCGAGCCTGCAATAAGGAATGCAATAAAAGCATTAGGGTTACCGGAAGGCAGCAAAGTACTGGATGTTCCCTGCGGTGCAGGGAACCACATGCAATGGTTGCTGGAAGCGTATCCGAAGATACATGTTACGGGGGTCGATATAGCAAAAAACCACATCGAATATGCAAAAAATAAGCTTCTTGGGGCTGGTAAAATTTCCTCATGCGATTTTTTACCCGGCGACATGAACAAACTCGATTTTGCAGACAACACCTTTGATCTGATCTGGTGCTGCGACGGACTGTGGCCGGGACCTAAAGAAATGGGGTGTCCAGCTGAAGAACCCTACCATATTCTTAACGACATGGTCAGGATAACCAAAAAAGGCGGGATCATCGCCATTCTGTTCTGGTCTTCTCAAAAACTCTTGCCTGGTTATCCTTTTCTTGAAGCATCATTAAATGCAACAAAATCAGCAATCGTGCCTTTCAACTCCGAAACAAAACCGGAGCTGCATATTATGTGTACCTCAAACTGGATGCAAAAGTCCGGATTAAAAAATATCTGGGCAAAAACTTTTGCGGCAGATATTCAGGCGCCTTTGAGTAAGCAGGAAAAGGAAGGTCTTAAAATGTTGTTTGATATGTTCTGGGCACGGGCAGAACAGGAAGTTTCTAGAAAAGTATGGAAAGAATATAAGAAGATAACAAACCCTGATTCAAAAGAATATATCCTGAATAATGAAGGCTATACAGGTTTACTCACATACACTATGTTTATAGGTGAAGTATCTAAGTAGATACTAAGGTAGTTACAAGAAAGATTTCAAAAAAGCCAAGCATTGATCTCATTTAAAAGGAGTAATTCAGTAACGTCTGGATATTTTTAAGTAGTATTCAAAAACACTTCTGCACCAGGCTATGAATTTAGCTTCGTTCCCAAGGAGAACATTGTCTCTGTCTATCTTACCATCATGTCCCGGTAATGCCAGCATGCCGAACCTGTCACTTACGTTGATAACTATTCGTACCTCATCCAGGATACGGATATCAATGCTATTAAGGATATTTTCGGGAATCTCCACCACAAGGCCTTCCACAAAATCCTTTGGATACACCACGCAAAAACTTACTCCTTCCCTCAGCTTCTTTTCTATCCGCGGTATGAAAAAACGAGGAAAATCATCAGACAGGTACCACGCATATTCATGAATTTCTTCGAAGAGTTCAGTCGTCCTGTTGAGTAATACAAAAACCCCATTAGTGACTTCCGTCCCCTCAAATGAATCTAGTTCTTTAAGCAGATGGGATGGAATTTGGGAGGCATCATGATTCAGGAAAAAATCTGACCGAAGTGCAATTGACTCCAGATTGGGTAAAGATGAAATCATCAGTTTTCCTAAGAGGTAAGTGAATAGTACCCTTCGCCATCCTTGGTAATCAGATCCGTTTTGATCAAACGGTTCAATTGTCTTGATGATTCGGAGATGTGGCCTTGATCAAATTTGTGAGCTGGGTGAATTTCAATGGCTCCTTTTCCAGAGCCTTTAATATGACAAGTCTGTTCTCAGATGCCAGTTCTGCAAAAAGCTCGTAAGTTTTCATTGGTTTACCTCTGACAATTATGTTACTTAGTCATATCGATGTAACTAAGGTAACAATCGTTCCAGATTTTTTTAATGTACCTGTATGGGAATATAAATGACTGTGAAAGAAATGGTCGAATATGTATTTGCTTTTTCGGTTGCAACAAGGAATCTCAGTTCTATAAATAAATTGAAGACCCGGTATTATGGCACCGATGTACTGGAGATCAGCGGTATACTGGGCATCGAGGAGCTAAGCCTGATAGAACCGATGTTATTCGGATCTCAGGCAGCTGGCTGATCTGGCAAAGACCTTCAGCCCCGGAATAAGCGGATGGACAACTTTCTTTCTGCTAGCAGGGGTCTGGTTCTTCCACAACAATAGGAAAGAATTTACATACTGAGTATGGCATTAGCCGGAGACTGAAAATATGAGCGATATGAAAGCCAGGATGTTCAATAAAAAGGCATCAAGTGCAAAAAGCAAATCAGACCTGATAGTAAGAACCCTTTCCCCGAAACCTGGGCAACATGTTGCAGATGTAGGTAGTGGAGGTGGCCATTTCTCCTTCCTTTTTGCCAGATTGGTTGGAACGGAAGGAAAAGTGTATGCTATCGATACGGACAGGTTTCTTCTCGAATTTGTGAAAAACGATGCTGAGAAGAAGGGATTATACAACATTGAAAACGTGCTCGCCGAAGAGAACAGTTTCCCTGTAAGGGATGAGAATCTGGACTTGGTTTTCTTGCGTAACGTATATCACCATCTTCCAGATCGTCTGAATTATTTCATGGATATGTCAACATTGCTTAAAAAAGAGACTAAAGTTGCAATCATCGATTATGACGGGAGGGACAGGCTGAGCTTTCATCGCCTTTTTGGTCATTATGTCCCCAAAGCAATGATTGTGGACGAGATGAATGACGCAGGATACAGATTGCTGGAAGACCACACTTTCCTTCCTCAGCAAAGTTTTCTGATTTTTTCACTATTTGAAAATAAAACTATAAACTGAAGGAGATCCTATATTGGATACATATGAAAACGTTTCTGATTACGTTAATCCAATAAGAATGAACGTGTGCTTGCGATGGGGGTTGTGCTGCTTGGACTGTTCATGTCCGTACTGGATACTGTCATTGTAAGCATAGCATTGCCAGGGATAACAACCTATTTCGGTACCACCGTATCTGGATCACAATGGGTCGTAACTGCATATTTGCTTACAATGACCGCATTGTTGCTGGTTTTTGGAAAACTTGCTACATATAAGGGTCTGAAAAAAATGTTTCTTGGAGGGCTGGTACTTTTTACAGTCAGTTCGCTTGGATGTGGCATGGCAACTTCTCTTCCCGTACTTATAGCTTTCAGGCTCAGCCAAGCCATCGGGGGAGCTATGGCAAGTTCCATAAGCATGGCTCTCATTTTCAGGCTCAGCCCCCCGGATAAACAAGGTAAGTCGATGGGGATTATGAGTGCAACGGTTGCAATTGCAAGCCTTGCAGGACCGGGGCTGGGAGGCATATTAATCGATCTTTTTGACTGGAGAGCCATTTTCCTTATCAATATCCCCGCAGGTATCATTGCACTTCTTACAGGAATTCCATATTTTAATATAGGAGATGAAAGGAAGGAAAAACAAACATTAGTCTCAGGTTTTGACTGGCAGGGTGCGATCTGCTTTGCAGCTGGTATCACAGCATTGACCTTCATGCTTAATGCAGTTGCCAGTGATGGACTTTATTCCACAAAGTTTCTGGTTACGCTCTTTGTTGCTTTGCTGGCATTTGCTTTGCTGATAAGGAATGAAAGAAAACACTCAAACCCCATACTTGACATTACTATTTTCAAAGAACACATGTTTTCTCTTCCGCTTTTAAGCATGATACTGTTCTTTGCTGCAATATTCATACTGAATATAACAATGCCCTTTTATCTGGAAGAGGTTCTGGAATTTGCTTCTTTTAGAGTTGGTTTGATAATGATGGTTATCCCCGTAATCCTGGTACTTGGTTCTCCGGTTACAGGATGGTTGTATGACCGCATCTCATGGCAACGATTTGCACCCAGCGGACAAGTACTGGCTTCCATGGCTCTGCTATTATGTGCATGGGCAGTGCTAAAAGGAAATGTTGCAATGATCATTTTTGCATTGGCCTTGTTCGCACTGGGGTATGCTCTATTCCAAAGCCCGAACAATATCGAAATTATGCGAGGGCTTCATAAAGACAAGGCAACCATAGCTTCCAGCATTGCTAATACTGGCAGGCATTTTGGAATGGCGGTTGGTGCCTCTTTTGCATCTCTTCTTCTTTCTGTGCAGTTGATACTCCCAGGATTACAGGAAGTAATAACCCCTAATTCAGGGATCAACGGCCTTGTCATCTCATCATCGGTTGCTTTGATAATAGCTGCTGTTTTGTGTGCAATAGCTGCATGGCCTTCCTACCTAAGAAACAGGTAATGTCCAAAATCATTCTTTAATTGAACAAAGCTCTTGCCAATGAATAACTCTCCAATACCTGTAATTGTTGGGGAGGAGATGGAATCCTGCATAATATGTGAAAGAAATATAAAAATAAGATATCTATATTCCGATTTTTTTTAGATTTCGATAATATCATAATGTAGCATACTGGATGCTTTCCTGAATGATGGTATCATGCTTATTACATATCCTTTCAGCCCCCAGCGCTTTTTTTCCAGATCCATGTAATAGAGGGTTTCACGATGTTTTATATTCAAAGCCCAGGATTCCACTTCTTTCTCCTCATTCATGCCCCAGAGGAATTTTGCATTGACGTGTTTTACAGTGTCGTGATGATGGGAATGCCTGCTCATCCACCCGCTCACACCGTCGAAATGAAGTTCAGAACCTGGAAAACGCCTGGCGAGATTACATATAACGGTCTTTACCTTGTCTTTTGGGAAATACATCAGTACTCCTTCAATGACAAAAATAAACCTCTCATTCGGATGCTTTGTTGAAAGCATGTCCATCCATTCAGTTTCCAGCATTGAAGAGCTTATGTATGTCTGGTTTTTTTCCGGTGGCAGAAGCTTTTCCCTTAACCTGATGACTTCGGGTAGGTCCAGCTCGTAGAACACAGCTTTTTTGTTGTTAGAAAGCCTTTGGTATCTTGTATCCAGTCCGCATCCCACAAGAACCACTACAGGATGCGGATTTTGTTCGATGAATTGAGCTACCTTGTTATCGAAGTGACGTACCCTGATCGAAGTACCGATTCCACTCCATTTTCCATTCCTGAACTTTGAAAAATCATAATCTATACACTCTACCAGTTCACAGGCTTTTGGATCCTTTACGATAGGTTTTGCATGTTTTGTTTCTTCACTACGCATGAGCAGAGTAATGAATAAAGTCTCTGCCACATCATCGGTTATCTGAGGCTTAATTTTTATCATATTCAACACCTATGCTACTACTTTCATACGCCATCCTGCAGACTGCTGTTGCAGGATCCACAAGTGTTCATATAATCCATGCTTTTTCCTGGAAATTTCAAGCAGACGGGTAATTCCTCTTTTGTTCTTTCCTTCAATTATACATTCCATAGTTCTCACACTTCATCGAATAATTTTTGGGACACGCGCCAATCAATGATATTGCTTTAAAATAGCCTTCAATAAACGTTACTATTACACACAACACTGATTAACAACATATTCTGCTATGCTGCTCCGTGCCATATCATATGCATTGAAAAGTGTCTCAGCGCGCTGTGGATCAGCATAAACCTTCCAATATCGGCACATCATGCAGTTTTTACCTTTGTGTAGTATAAACCCCTCCACATCCTCAACTGGTATACCGAGAAAGATCCCTACATCATGAGGGCAAAACATCTCGAACCTTTTGCTTAGTCTTTGAAGTTTCTCTTCGATGGTATCTTCAGGACTATAACCCATTTTTTGCAGGAATAACTGATTATGTTGAACATCCAAATGCACTTCCAACCATTTTTTACGGTACAGGAGGACTATAATACACTCACTTCTCTTTTTTAGTTCAAAGTAGTCTAACCCAAAGTCAAAACAGATTTCTGGTCCGTATTGTTTCCATAAAAACATTGAATTCTTTCCCTGTGAAGTAAAAACAACAAGTGAAGATGGCTTATGATCTTCAATGGTTGGAGCGGCATTGTAAGCGATCATTGAACGTAAGTAGCCACTTCCTTCCATATTGTGTAATACTCTTGTGAACTTTAACCTCAGCTCTTTATCCATTCTATATCGCTTCCAGTTTTCATATTCAAATAGATAGATATAGCAATATTGTATAGTTAATCCTATAATGTATAAGGTCGTATATATTTGTTTTGTGTATGAATACTCCTTCTTATAAACAAAGTTAACTAGATGCAAATTCCCCAACTGAGAAATCTCCTGAAAGCTGTTTTTTATATTGTGATAGTGTTTGTAGTCTTATAAAAAAGTTATATACATTACATCAAATGGTAGATATTGCAATCTATTGTAGATTTAACTACAATAATCAAAAAAAGTAAATTAGATAATAGAAACGACAACATAAGAAAGATACCAATTCTTCGGAGCTCTAAACATGGACTCAATACTATCAAGAGGAATGCGTCGGCGTTTAGGCTTTTCAGAGCATGGGCTTGAAAATATTGTTCAACCTTATTTGTGTTGACGAGACTGGTAAAAGCTACATATATAAGATAATTGTAATTTCTGGGGTAAAAGTATGACAAAAACAGTTATTGTTTACGGAACTACAACAGGAAGCACAGAAATGCTGGCCGAAAAGATCAACGAAACGTGTAAAGAACACCAAGCTAAATGTAGAATTGGTCAATGTAACCAACATCTCTCCTTCAAACCTAACTGATTATGATTTGATCTTTTTGGGATGTTCTACATGGGGAGAAGGCGAACTACAGGATGATTTTATCCCTTTTGAAGAAGGTATGAAAGAGATAGATCCTACAGGAAAACAAGCTGCTTGTTTTGGACCCGGGGATAGTAGCTTTACACTATTCTGTGAGGCAGTTGCCATCCTTGAAAAAAGACTGGAAAGCTGTGGAACAAAAATTATTGCAGAAGGCCTCAAAATAGATGGAATTATTGACAGCCAGCTTGATGAAGCCGGAAAATGGGCCGAGAGGATACTCAAGACATCGTCCCAAAATTAATTATGGATACTTACAATATTTCAAAATTAATTACTATTGTATGATCTAGTAGACATTTTTCCTTTTTTGCTTTTGATCCAACATCCTGGTCCTTAAACTCTATCCTGAAACAACATATTCGAGTTGCTGCTTCATATCCAATGTTCCGGTTCATCGATGTAAATTAATATAGCAACCTATTTATAGGTATAACTATATTGTGTAGTTAAACAAACGAATATTTCATACTCCAACATTGGAGTATAGTGAGGTGATACAAAAATCAGGAACAGGACACATAACTAAACGGTTCTTCAGCATAGAAATTTCACGATTTGCTTCCTCGCACTTGGTAACCCCCTGAAGAACCTTTTAGATTCTTTCTTTTCAGAGGTTAATGTTACCTCCCCGTGAGAATTTGGATGAGTGTGTACATTAGAACAAATCATCTATATAAAAAAAGAAAAAACCACCTAAGAGGCAATGTATGGCTACATCAATATTAGATACGAATCACCTCCGACAAAATCTAGTTAGTATTCAAGTAAATGATATACATAGGTTTACCGTTGCAGAAATAATCAGTAGTCACATCTCTTCACTCCTGCGAAAAAATCCATACCCATCCCAGGAGCAATTGTTGGCTACTATAAAACAGTCTATTGAGAAAAATCGTCGTCGTCTCAATCATAAATTACGGTGGGAAATACCGGAATTACATTTGGACCAAAAAGATATAGCTACAGTTGTATTCAAAGCAGAGTATCCCCATATCAAGGATTTTGAAATGGTAGAAAATAAAGAATATCCACACTCTTTTTGTGCAAAAACGGTTATCAATGGAGTTCATCGCCTAATACCAGTGTGTATTACCGACATCCATGAAAAGGCAATGTTATATCTTCTTGGAGGAATTATAAAGAAGTATCAACAAAACAATCTTTATAATAATGCAAAAACGGAATATTACCTTTCAATATATATTAATACGAATGCCGATAGATTAGCTGAGGAATTGACATCTTTCCTTGATTCTTATCTTTCCTTATTGTATATAGTTCCGGATCAGATCATAGAGGAACTTCTTTTGGAAAAAGAGCACCATACTACATTCTCTTTTTTCCCGCATAATCATGTGTTCTATAGACAGTTATAAGAATATTAGAGCAAATCTTATGGCGTTTCTATTTCTCTGAGCTTCTGCCAAAAGGTGAACTACTACTCAGCTAAGGACTGAGCAACTTCTTGCTTCTTCCCTCTGACAAACGTCAGTAAGTCCACAAGCTCTTCCCGCAGTCCCTGCAGTGCTTAACTTATTCAATGCTATTTTCTTGATATTGATACTTGCATTCAAGTCTCTGTCATGTAATGTCTTACAATCCGGACATTCCCATTCTCTTACGTCGAGAGTAAGATCATCCTTCTTGTATCCACAGACATTACAGATCTTAGATGATGCTTCAAATCTACCAATTTGTAGAATGGTCTTTACCATACCATTCTGCCTTGTAGATAAGCTTCCGGATGAACTCAGACCATCCAACATCACTGATGCTCTGAACAAGACAATGATTCCTAACCAATCCTTTTACATTTAGATCTTCCAAACAGACAGCTTGGTTTTCGCTAATTATCTTCATGGAGACCTTATGCTGATAATCATTTCGTTGATTTGCTATTAAATGATGGTGTTTTGGCTCTGTAGAAAACCTATTTTAGATTTTATTTTCACCTAATAATTTAAAAAGGATAAGTCCCCTGAGTATTACTTCCTACAGAAAACACAAAGGGGATGATTGTGTTTTGTCAAATAAGTACTTAAAGTTTGTTGATACAGCTCTAGCTGTATCAGGAAAATCACACCTGCCGATTTATAGTTGCAAATATTCCAAAAGAATATATACACAACACCAGCTATTGACTCTGATTTTGCTGAAAGAATATCTCAATAAGGACTACAGGAGTATTGTTGAACTTGTAGAATTAATGGACAAACTGAAGTTGAAAATTGGACTAAAAGAAGTTCCACATTTTACGACTCTTCATAAATTCACTACAAGAATAAAATCAGTTATCTTCAGATCATTGTTACAACAAACACTAAAACTCTTCTACTCATATAGTGAAAAAATAGAGGTCACTGCTATTGATTCAAGTGGCTTTACAAGTGGTCATTGTAGTTACTATTATTCATTTAGGACTGGAAAAAAACGGAGATCTTTTCTCAAAGTTAGTATTTCTGTTGATACTGATAAATTCATCATCACTGGTTTTAAGATATCAGGTAAACCTGTGCATGATGCAAAGCATGCGATTACACTGTTGAAGCAATGTGATAAAACTCGCAGATCAAATTATTATGTAATGGATAAAGGCTACGATTCAGAAGTTATCCATTCTCTAGTAAGAGAAGAACTAGAAGCAATAGCTATGATTTCTTTGAGGCAAAGGAAGAGGAAGAA
>DAKU01000107.1 GCA_002508425.1 Methanosarcinaceae archaeon UBA470 | reverse complement strand
AAAGCACTTGAAAAGCAGTCGGAACTTACGCCTATTTCCCAGCGCAATATGCTGTTAAGGCTTGAAAGATTCGGGGTGGACGAAGCGTATTACTGGAAAGTGGCTTCTCATATGGCAGGTGAGAATCGTAAAATGCGTTTCTTGAAAGACCTGAGAGAGTTGGCTCTTAACCCTTCGCTGGTAGCAGCCACAGCTGCAATTACACACATCGTAGATGAGGTTTCTTGGGGTTTGCTTCCTGATACTTCAGCAAGGACAATGGCTCTGGCTCTTATTCGGCAGCTTCCGCATATAATGCAAAGCAACCAAAAGCCACCTGAGGACTTGCTGAGCGATTATGATAGTATTGTTGATAACCTGGTTTATATGACAGCCTGGCTGGTGAAGAATGGTATGATGGGAGATACATGATTCCTTATCATCATACATCCCATAGATATTTCATACATTTTTGTGAGGTTTTAGTATTAAGGAATTAATGAACTTCTCTCTTCATGAGAGCGATCTATCACGTTTTGGAAATGACTGGAACAAAGTGAAGTCTTTCTTGCACTCTCGTGGATTGGACGGTGTGGAACTTTTTGTTGATCATACAACTCTTCAGGATTTTCCTTCTGGGGTGGTTGAAGGTGTGCATTTGCCTTATTGGATGGGGAGGCACCGTGCATGGGTGGATGAGAACGCTTTTAATGAGGATATGGATGAAAATGAAAAGTTTTTCTTATTTGGAGGACATGACCGTCAGGATGTGATAGGGAATTTTAGAAATGCACTTAAGAATGCTGCATCTCTTAATGCTAAATACGGGGTTTTCCATGTTGCTTATGTGGAACTGGACCATGTGTTCACCCGGGATTTCGGGGTATCTGATATAGAAGTTATGGATACTACAGCAGAGTTTCTCAATGAGTCTGTATCTGTTCTTCCAAAGGGAGAGCCACCTGTGAGACTCTTTTTCGAGAATTTGTGGTGGCCTGGCTTAAACCTGCTGGATACTGCTGCAACAATGCATTTTGTGAATTCCCTTGAATTTGAGAACTGGGCTTTTACGCTTGACACAGGCCATTTGATGAATGCCATTATGAATTGTACTGAGGAAAAAACTGCAATTAATTCGGTGCTTGAAGTACTGGGCAGGTATCCGGGGAATATTATTGACAGGATAGAGGGAATGCATTTCCATTGCAGTCTTTCGGGTGATTATCAGATGCGGATAGCAAAAGAAGGAGTACCAGAGGGTTATTATGATCTTTCGTTCCATGAACGGCTTATTGCTGTCATGGAACATGTGTCTAAAATAGATCAGCATATGCCTTTTACTGACGAAAGATGCAGGGAAATCGTGGATTTCGTCAGACCAAGGTTCTTGACTCATGAATTTGAAACTAACGGCTTGTCTGAGCTGGACTGGAAGCTTAGAACACAAATACAGGCCTTGCATGGAGGGGGAAAGTAGCACCATCTTTCATATATTGTATCTTTTATGCTTACTTAAGACAAAGTAATTTTTACATACATTCTCTACTTGACTTAAGTGTAAAATGCAATAGACTATTAACGGGGAATGTTTTATATATGTATAATTAATAGTTTTGATATATATGAGCCCATCTGATAACAATGAACCTCAAGACCTAAACAACACTGAACGTCTTAAGGTATTCAGTGCCCTGGGAAGTGATACACGCTTGAAGATGTTGGAAAAGCTGTGTGAGGGTGAGGTGCACATCTCTGAATTGGCAAGGGAGCTTGATATATCTGTTCCGGTTGCAGCGAAACATGCAACCATTCTCGAGGAAGCTCAACTAATAGAGCGCAAGGTGTATGGAAAAACCCATGTATTGAAGCTGAACAACAAGAATATCGTTTCCGCGTTGGACATTCTTGCACCTACGAGGAGTATAGAAGTAGCTAAAGGTACAACCCTGCTGGAAGCCTTGAAAAAGGTTGCTGTGGTGGAAGTCCGTCAGGACAGTGATTTTGAAAATGTAGTATCCACCAATGGCGAAGAAGGTTTCTTTGTGTATGAAGTGGACGGTAAACTTCCTGACAAAACCGTTAAAAACTGCAAGTTTGAAAAAGACGTAACAGTCGAATGGAAGAAACTGGAAGCAGTTACTAAGTTGAAGATCAATATCAAAGTAAAGGATGAAGAATAACCGTTCACACCCTATGTGATCGGATCATGCCCCATTTACATCTTCTTAATACTTTCACATCGCTTACAGCCCTGTTTTATATTCAATCGTCAGTCACTTCATTGTGAGCTATGTGAAAACGCCCAATGAAGCCCATAAGACTCTCACAGAGCGTATGCGCTACTTGGCATCAGGCACTAAGTACGATAGTTGTAACCAGAGTGCTGTATGCCATGCTTTTGCTCCTGATGGCAGGTGTATCCAGCTTTACAAAACATTGCTCACTAATTATTGTTCAGGGGAGTGTACCTACTGTCCTAACAGATGTGAAAGGGATACTCCTCGTGTGTCATTGTCGCCGGACGAGGTCGTAAAGATTACATGGTCATTCTACAGACGGAATGCTGTGGAAGGCCTCTTCCTGTCCTCCGGTGTAATAGGAGACGCTGAGAACACTTCCGAAAAACAGCTTGAAGTGGCCAGAAAATTGCGTGCTCAGGGTTTCCAGGGATACATACACATGAGGCTAATGCCAGGAACCCCGAAGTACCTGCTGGAAGAGATAGCGGATGTAGCAAACAAGTTCGGGGTCAATGCCGAAACAACCAGCAGTATCAACTATTCTGAGGTTTGTCCTAATTTCGACTACACCAACGATGTCCTTCAGCGCCTGAAATGGACAAAGGAACTTATAATCGAAAAAAGGAAAGAAGTTGGTTATGGTGGTCGTATTATCGGGGCCAATGATACACAGTTCGTTGTGGGTGCCGCAGATGAATCTGATCGGGATATTGTGCACACTGTGAATAAGTTCATGGACAAATACGATCTTCGAAGACCTTATTTTATGAGTTTCGATCCTGTAGCGGACACCCCTCTTGAACACAATACTCCTTCACCTCAATGGCGAGAGGTTAGGCTTTACCAGACATCTTACCTGCTTAAGGATTATGGGCTAAAGGCAAAGGATCTTGATGAAATATATACAGATAAAGGTTTCCTGAAAGATCAGGACCCTAAGATCCTGCTTGCCCAATCCAACGCTGAAATATTTCCTATAGATATCAACAATGCTAGCCAGCAGGAATTATTACTGGTCCCAGGAATTGGTCCTGTGAGTGCCAGCCGTATCATGCAATCCAGGCCAATTAACTGCGAGCAGGAACTTGCACGTATGGGTGTGGTCATTACGCGGGCAAGACCTTACATTAAGATCAAGGGTCGCTGTCAGACAAACCTTTCTGCATTCATGGAGGCATGTTCGTGATTATCGGCTTTAGGACAACTGTGGAGGGAGTGTTGCTCACCTGCCTGAAATTACGGCAGTTACCTGATGCACAACTTATGTTTGCCGAAGATCTGGAAGAACTGCAAAGGAAGATTGATTTTGCAGGACTCGAAACGGATCTTGAGCTTGTTGGTTTCGAATCGGCAGCATCAACCACAGAGCTTATAGCACGTGTTTTTGGGAAGCACTGGAATCGCCATGTAAAGTTTTCCCGCAGGAAAGAACCTGATCCGATCCATTTCATAGACCTGGTGCTCAGACATGCAGATTGTGACCCTTCTGAGCTTGTGAGGACTTTGAGCTTATCCGAGGATGTTCCGTCTCTCTTTTCAGGTAAGATGCAACTGCAAAAGCGATGTTATCGCTGCATGCGGGAGGTCAATCTTTCCTATCAGAGGCTTTGCATGTTCGCAAGACCTGCTTTTGTGAGAGGAATACTTACAGTGGATATCAAGCCAGAACACCGGATAGAAGATATGTTCTGCAGGTGGCTGGCCAGAAAGAATCCAGACCTACCGGTGGCTGTTGTCCATGGGGATAAAGCGTGGATAGGTAATGGTCATTTTGTAGGTCTTGACAGGTTCATAGTCGTTACTTCTTTATTTATGGGGAATTTGGAAGCTATGAACGTATCGGATGAAGTGGAGGAACTATGGGATGTCTACTATGATTCCCAGATGATAGACAGCAGAAGAAATAAGAAGCACGCTAAGAAGTTTCAGCCTAAAGCTGCTTCTTCTGTCAGTGGCATGTCTATGAAAGACAGGTACAAGGTGGAACGGGGTATATCTCCCTGTAAACTGGGGGATTTCTTTGAAATATAAGTATGTGAGAGCATGAAACACAAAGATAACATACGTTCCTTGAATGATATCCCCGGCATCGGGGAAAAAATGACAAGACGTTTCATAGAACACTTCGGGACCGAGCAAAATGCCCTTGAAGCCATCCTTAGCGGTGATGTAGCAAGTATATCATGCATGGAAGGTGTGGGTCAGCGATATGCGATCTCCCTGGTACAGGAGGTAAGCTCCAAAATGGAAGGTGTCAAGGTGCAAGATTTCCTGAAAACCCGTGAGGCTATGGATATCTATGAGAGATTACTGGATATTATCAAGCTGTTTGCCCATACAGGTTATGCTAGGGAAAAAATGCATACGTTTTTCCCTTATCCGGCATCCAGAAGGGACAGGATCGAATCTATAAGAAATTCAGTGTCACAGCATATCGAACATGCTGATATTCTCAAAGGAAACGAGGGTTTTTTATGTTTACTAAGTGGTGTGAAACCGCTAAACCTGAAACAGAAGCCCGTGAGAATAAGGGATCGGGTGATACTTACCACTGATCCCAAGAGGCTTGAAAAGGCAAAAAAGCGGTTTGGAGACTATCTGGACGTGCACCTTGTCAGTTCCCTCACTGATATCGTGGATTCAGCAAGGGGTTATTCTCATGTTATCGCAACAGATGACGACCTATTCTCCTGTGAATTACCTGAGGATGTAGAGATCGAGATAATTGCTGATCTGGAAGCCTGTGAGGACTGGAAGATCGTTCCTGAGAATGAGATCGCTCAGGTATCACGGAATCTGCGTGTCATAGAGAGTTCCATTCAGGTTACCCGGATAATCAGGATTTCGGGTATGCCATTTTTGCAGGAAGTGGATGATACAACTCTAAATAAACTGGAAAAAGCCATTTGGATGATAGATGAGAATGGTGATGTGAGGGGAGGGATAGACCCTGAGATAGACAGACTTGCAATTATACTTGAAGGAATAGATGCTGCAGTAACAAGTGCAAATGTCTTTGCAAATCAGGAGCTTGGAAACACTCTCAAGGAAAGCCAGTTAGTTCTCAGTGGTCAGGACATGCTAAGGATGATGCACGACAGCAGTGAACTAAAGTCAGTGCTGGAAAACCAATTGCGTCATAATTATGTTTCAGTGATGGAAAAAGCCAGGAAAAATATATGCACAACTCTTTCCCTACAAAAGAAAGAGATCCTTCTCCTGGATGCATTATTCCCCCAGAGCATCAGCCATCCGGTAGAGGCTGACAGGACACAGGTAACTGTCCTGAAGCAGTATGTAAAAGAGAGGATAGCGAAAAGAAAGATAGAGCATAAGAGGCAAGTGGCACATTCACTTGTGGGTCTTCGTGAGACTATCCGGAAAATGGTAAAAGAAGTGTTGGATTTCGATGTTGGCTTTACTATTGGATGCTTTGCTTCGGAGTATGGTCTTTCTCTTCCCAGGCTTATAGAAGGAACAGGAATAGGTTTAAAAAATGCAGAGAACCTGTTCCTTAAATCCAGGCATGGCACAGTAGTGCCAATAGATTACACTGTTGGTGATACCTCTTTCAGTCCCAAAGAAGATAACAGCAGGATAGTGCTTCTGAGCGGAGTGAATTCCGGGGGAAAGACATCACTATTGGAATTGCTGGCACAATGCATCATCTTGACCCACATGGGTTTTCCCGTACCTGCAGCAGTCATGGAGGTAGGGCTAACCGATGGTTTCTATTATTTTGCCAAATCCAAGGGTACTCTGGATGCAGGTGCATTTGAAACGACGCTAATCGATTTTTCAGTTGTTTCAGATGGTTCAGGCAAGATTGTGCTTGTGGATGAGCTTGAATCGATTACGGAGCCAGGTGCCTCTGCAAGGATAATCTCAGGTATCCTGGAAATGTTGTCAGAGAACGAGAAAAGTCTGGCTGTCTTCGTATCTCATCTGTCCGAGCTGATACTGGAAAATACTCAAAGCAATGTAAGAGTGGATGGCATCGAGGCAAGCGGTCTGGACTGTGACCTTAACCTAATCGTGGATCGTACTCCACGTTACAATTATGTTGCAAGGAGTACTCCTGAACTAATAGTAGAAAGACTGTTGCGTAGAACGAAAGGCAATGAACATGTCTTTTATGAGAGGCTGAAAAGTAAATTCTGAGATTAAAGTTAAAAAATGAGGTCAGAGCATGCCTTTTGTGCTCTTGATGCCTCCGCCTTCCACCACTACGGCTCTACGCAGGGCATATGCGAAGCTCTTAAAAAGAGCCTCTATTTTATGATGGTCATTATCTCCATATACGCTTGCATGCATGTTTATCTTAGCATTGCTCACTACGGATTCGAAAAAGTGTTTCACCATCTGCGTGCTGAACTCTCCTACCTTCGGAGCTGTAAAAGAAGCATCCAGTACGAGATAGCTGCGTCCTCCCATATCAAGAGCCACTGAAGCAAGGGCTTCATCCATGGGTATTCTTGCTTCTCCAAAGCGAGCTATACCTGCACAGTTTCCCAGAGCCTGTGCAATTGCCTGGCCCAGTACTATGCCGGTATCCTCTATGAGATGATGGTCATCCACGATGAGGTCTCCTTCAGCTTTGACCACAAGATCAAAATTACCATGTCTTGAGAATGCATGGAGCATGTGGTCAAGGAAACCTATGCCTGTAGAAATGTCGGAAATTCCGCTCCCATCCAGGTTAATTTCCATCTTTATGTCAGTTTCCTTGGTCTTGCGGGAGATATTTGACTTCCTCATAAGTTTCACTTACCTATTTAAAGTATATATATCTAAACTATATAACCCCTTATTTGGCTATTTCTGCTGCTCTTTCAGGATATTAAGTGCTTCTGGGTAGGTGAATTTTCCTGTGTACAGTGCGCTGCCTACAACCACTCCACATGCACCTGTTGCCCTGATGGTAAGTATATCCTGAAGTGTGGTGATTCCGCCTGAAGCTATTACGGGTATCTTCACAGATTTCACCAGTTCGGCAGTTGGTGTCGGATTTACTCCCTGCATGAGGCCCTCGGTATCGATGTTAGTGAAAAGCAGAGTACCTGCTCCTAGCTTCTCGAACTTCTGTCCCATTTCTACTGCGGTGAATTCCGAGAGCTTCTTCCAGCCTTCTATGGCTACTTTTCCGTTTTTTGAATCCAAAGCTACATTTATGTGTGCACTCCCAAACTCATCAGCCAGCTTTTTTACGAGTTCCGGTTCACGCAGGGCTGCTGTACTCAGTATGACCTTGTCTGCACCAAGCTTAAGGAGATGTGCAGCGTCCTCAAAGGAGCGGATGCCTCCTCCTATCTGGATCCTTACTCCCATATTCTTACAGTCATACACAATCTTTTCGATAATTGGTGCATTGACTCTTTTTCCGTCCAGTGCTCCGTCCAGGTCAATGAGGTGCAAGGTCTTTGCTCCTTGGGATATCCAGTCCAATGCAACAGCTATTGGATCATCCAGAGAAACCATTTCACTTCCGGGAACTCCCTGAACTAGCTGAACACATCTGCCACCTCTCATATCTACTGCGGGAATGACTTCAAAATCCATGCTATGACCTCAGGGCATGAGCCTTTCAATAGGTACAACTAATATGTCCTTTGCACCCACGGCTTTTAGCTTGCTAACTGTGGAGAAGATGAGATCAACGTCTATTACAGCATGTACTGCGAGGATGGACTGTGAGGATTCTACTTTCATGACCGTAGGACCTGCAAGACCGGGGAGTACTTGCTTAACGGCTTCCAGTGATTCTTCTGGTACATTCATCATGAGGTAGCGTTTGCCTTTTGCTCTAAGCACGCTTTCGATAGAGGTGCTTATCTGTTCTACCTTGCAGTTGTTCGCACTGGTCTTTTTGTTAGCGATGAGGTAAACAGAGGAGGAAAAGACTTTATCTATCATTTTCAAATGGTTAGTTGCAAGTGTGGTCCCAGAACTTGAAATATCGACTATGGCATCTGCGATTCCAACATGGGGTGTAAGTTCACAGGCACCGCTGACCTTAATGACCTCAACATTTACTCCCAGGTTCTTGAAATACCTTAATGTTATGTTGGGGAACTCTGTGGCGATTCTTTTTCCTTCAAGGCTCTGTGGCGTGGTAAGTTTTGATTCTTCCGGGACAGCAAGTACGAGGTTGGCGCGTCCAAAGCCCATGTCAAGTAACATCTCTACTTGTGCTCCAGTCTCACTGATAAGATCAAGGCCAGTTACTCCAACATCTGCTGCACCGTCCTGCACATATTCGGGGATGTCCGCAGCTCTTGCGAAAAGGATGGTAATATCAGGATCTGTTGTTTTTGCGAAAAGCTTCCTGGTGCCCCCTTCAAGCACTGGCAGGCCTGCTTCCTTGAGCAATTCCACGGTTGGGTCGTGCAGTCTTCCTTTATTGGGTATTGCAATGCGTATCATTTTTCTTACTTCCGGGTGCATTCTCCTGGTTCTTACTGACCTGAGGAATACTTTCCTGACATATAAGGCTTCATATACTCACTATAGTATAAGTTGTCTTGTATAAGTGAACGAAGTTTTGTCATTGTCCTGCTTACTTTTGTGATTTTTTGTGCCACTTCTTTGCAGTCATATTATTACTACTGGTAATGACGGTTGTGGTTAGCCTTAAATATGACTATGCATTAGTTATTATACTAATTCCCTTAGAAATATAAAAATACATTAATAACAGAATTTGTTTACTTAAAGAGGATTACAATGATCAGGAACATCAAGGTCGAACCTTTGACAGAGACTCCTGTCAACAGACAGCAGATCGAACTTGTTGAGAGAAAGGGTATAGGACACCCTGACAGCATTTCCGATGGTCTCTCTGAATCAGTGAGCTGCGCATTATGTGCTGAGTACATTAAAAAATGCGGAGTTGTGCTGCACCACAATACTGATGAAACACAGATTGTTGCAGGTCGTTCTTGCCCCGCGTTCGGTGGCGGAGAGGTCATACAGCCCATATACACATTACTTGTGGGCAGGGCTACAAAAGAATTCGAAGGTGTGGAAATACCAACTGATGCTGTGGCGGTTTCAGCTGCCAGGCAGTATCTGAGGAAACACATTGTGGATATGGACCTTGAACGAGACATCATCGTTGACTGTAAACTTGGTACTGGCTCTTCAGACCTGAGGGATGTGTTCAGGAAGGACAGAGTGCCTTTTGCAAATGACACTTCCTTTGGTGTTGGGCATGCACCTTTCTCTGAACTTGAGAACATTGTCTATAATACTGAGAGGCAGCTCATAAATGACCTTAAAAAGAAGATCCCGGGCATAGGCACGGATATCAAGGTCATGGGTATGAGAGATGGTGATGAGATCACTATCACTGTAGGCTGTGCCATGGTAGGCAGGCATATTGATGATCTGGACAGCTATATCAGCATCAAGCAGGATATCAATAACTATGTCCATGACCAGGCATTGAAGTTCACTGACAGGAAGGTCAATACCTATGTTAATACTGCAGATAACCTGGAGAATGGATCTGTATTCCTGACTGTCACTGGTACTTCTGCGGAAATGGGTGATGATGGTTCTGTGGGAAGAGGTAACCGTTGCAATGGTCTTATCACTCCGAACAGGCCAATGAGCATGGAAGCGACAAGCGGTAAGAACCCTATCAACCACATTGGTAAGCTTTACAATCTGCTTTCCACAAGGATGGCAAGGCAGATAGTTAAGGAAGTCCCTGATGTTGAGGATGTGTACATAAGGATACTTTCTCAGATCGGACAGCCCATAGACCAGCCATTGGTGGCAAGCGCCCAGATCATTCCGAAGAAGGGAGCTCACTTCGCGTCTATCCAGTCCGAAGCTAACGCCATCATTGATGAAAGCCTCGCTAATGTGGCAGACATCACTAAGATGATAGTAAAGGGAGAATTGGACACATTCTGATGTCCTTTTTGAAAAGAAAGGAGAACTTACTCCTTCTTTCTCTCCGTTTTAAAAAACGCTCATATCTGATTTTTCCGAAAAGGCTAAGTAGTATGATGCGTATCAGTGTGATACTCGTGAGGCATATCCTCTAAAATTAATCGCGTTGTCCCGCCTTAACTCAGTGGTAGAGTGCGCGGCTGTAGTATGGTCATGTGACGTAAGTCACACATTACCGCGCAGGCACCGCGATGCCCCCGGTTCGAGTCTGGGAGGCGGGACCTAATTCCAACGAAAGGTTTAAATGTAAAAACCTCTTTATAGAGGTGCTCGCAATCGCAGCGTCCGAATAGTGTAGTGGCCTATCATGAAGCCCTGTCGAGGCTTCGACCCGGGTTCGAATCCCGGTTCGGGCGTTTTAATAAAGTCCCCGGTTTTCCGGGGAATAAATTTCTGTTTTTGGGATTTTTATAATGGAATTATCGAAGGCTATTGAACAGTTTCAAATCACTTTTTAGATTCTATCTTAGAACATCTACTATAATTAATGTAATAGGTAGTCAAGATCAAAGGACCATAAATCCCATTTATCCTTGTGACAGTCTAACTTCAAGGATGACCATTTTATTGTTTCCCTTAGGTCCAATATCGGCAATAATAGGGACAGGGATATGAGAAAAGAAATATTTCCCTGCTCCTGAATAATAATTGAGTCAGAATAGACTCAATTTATTCGTTTAACTTTGTCCACTTCTGTCAGTAAAGATCAATTCAAGTTGCTTGTTATGATCTTACTCTGTAGTCTTTCCATCAAAATCAGCTTCGTTAGCTTCAGCCTCTTTCTTCGTGGCGCGTACAATTCCATCCTTGTGGTGAGCCGGAGAATAGATGGTGTAAAGTTTCAGGTCCTCGGTTTTTGAAGTATTGATGACGTTGTGCTGTGCACCTGCTGGCACTACCACTGCAACCCCGTCCTTGAGTTCGTACTCGTTGCCATCAATTATGCATTTGCCCTGTCCACTCTCAAAACGGAAGAACTGGTCATTTTCCTCATGGACTTCCATCCCTATATCTTCCAAGGGCTTGAGGCTCATAAGTACCAGTTGGCTGTGCTTTGAAGTGTAGAGAACTTTACGGAAATTGCCATTCTCCAAAGTGGCATCTTCTATATCTATGCAAAATCCTTTCATACCATTAATAAGGGCTTAATTGCATATAAAATCATTAGCAGTAATATTGATTTTAAAATAAATAATTAAACCAAATAAAGCAGATTATTCTCTCTATTTGTAATTCTCCTGCCAACAGTCAACAATACGGAATAGTAAAAATGAAAATACTTCCTTTTCCGACCTCACTTTCAACCCATACATTGCCACCGTGCATCTCAACATATTTCTTGACAAGAATGAGGCCAAGTCCTGTTCCCTCGTGTTCGCGTGTCATGTATGAGTTCAGCTGTTGAAATGGTTGGAATAGCCTGCACAAATCCTTTGTTGCTATGCCTATACCGTTATCTGTCACACTGATCTCAAGCATATCATCAATAAGATTTGCAGTGATGCCTACATATCCTTTTTCAGGCGTGAATTTAATGGCATTGCTCGCAAGATTGTAGAGGATCTGTTTGAATTTGATTTTATCTGCATTGATGCTTCCAAGCTGCGGTTCTACTTGGATATTCAGATCAATATTTTTCTTGAGTGCCAGAGGAGCTATTAACATCGTTACCTCCTCAATTACATCAGAAACGGAGAAGGATTCATAATAAATTTCCATTTTGCCTGCTTCTATTTTCGAAAAGTCTAGAATGTCATTAATGAGTTCAAGGAGATGTTTGCCGCCTGTTGAAATGTGATTAATGTATTTTGCCTGTTTTTCATTGAGGTCACCTACAGTTCCACTTAGCATAATATCAGAAAAACCTATAATAGAATTAAGAGGAGTACGCAGCTCATGGCTCATAGTAGCCAGGAACTCACCCTTGCTCCTACTTGCATCTTCGGCAGTCAGTTTAGCACTCAGCAACATATCTTCAGCTAGCTTTCTTTCGGTAATGTCTCTACATACACAAAATATTAGCTTGTGTTCTCCGAAAAAGGCTCCATTTGAACTTATTTCAACGTTAATAGTAGTACCATCCTTAAGACGGTGATAGGTTTCGAAATGATTACCTGATTCATCAACATTCTTTATCATTTCAATCAATTCTTCACGAGTCCATTGGGTATCCCAGTCCCAAATGTGTAACTGAAGTGCTTCTTCCCGAGAGTAGCCAAGCATATCTGCAAATTTTTGGTTCACCTCATAAACCTTGCCATTCTGGTCAAGAACAACTATTCCATCCAGTGACTGTTCTATCAGGATACGCCTTCTTGCTGCTTCTTCGGCAATTCTTATCTCAGCTTTTTTACGATCTGTGATATCCATTAAGACAAGAGTAAGACCTATTATATTTTTATCATCATCTTTCAGAGGACTATAAGTATTGGAATACCATAGCCTGTTGAGTGAAGAATCACCATATTCTTCAACAAGGGTGAATTCTTCGCCAGCAAGTACCCGATCAAAGTTCATTTTTGCTTTTTCCCTGTCAGCAGGATATGTGATGTAACTAAGCATGCTAATGCCAACTTCAATCTTGACACCCCATATCTGTTCCATAGTTACCCGATGATTTTTGTTGAATGCAAGATATCGATATTCTTTGTCAAGAGCGAATATAACAACATCTTTCGGGCTTTCAAGTACTCCCTGCAATAGATTGTATGCCTGCCGATACTTCTGTTCAGTTTGTTTAAGTTTTTCTTCTGCCACTTTGCGTTCAGTGATATCATGGACAAAGCCATCAATTGTAAATGATTCTCCTTTCAATTGACAGTTCTTTCTTGCGTTCATTAATAGCCAAATGTGCTTTCCATCTGAACGCAAAGCCTCAAATTCAAAGTGTTTAACATATCCCTTATTTTCAATTTGGGTTACTATTTTTTCACTGTGTTTTTGGTCAACATATAATTGTTCCTCTATATTCTCCATGTAACTGATGACTTGATCAGAAGTATTCAGGCCTAAAATCTGGGCCATTTCCGGATTAGTTTGAATTACTTTCCTTTCGGAATTTATGCGGAACATGCCAAATGGGACATTATCTATGAAGTTTTGAAGCTTTTCTTCGTTCTCTTTCAGTTTGTCCTGAGTTCTTTTGCGGGACAACTGATTATTCAGAATACTCCCCAGTAACACAGTTCCAATCGGATAAATCAACATTACTGGTAAACTTACGTATTTTATAACTTCAAAGGCAAATGGCCAAGGAAGAAGCAACGTACATGTAAGCATAAAAACGTGAACCAAAATACCAAAAATGAATAAATCAAATTTCCCCAAGATTTTTTGTAATCTATTATGGTATTTTCTCCACAATAGTCCTATTATTACACAACCTGTAATTACAGAAATACCCATTACTGCTCCAATACCTCCCAGATAGAGGCGGTAAGCACCGATAATGAGTGCTCCGATGACTGCGGGAATAAATCCAAAGAATAGGCCTGTTATACTTAATAAAATAGAGCGAGTATCGAAGAATAGTCCAAAGGAAAGCTCCCATGGATTTAGCATTAAAGCAATGCCAATAAGGCCAGTGATTATACCAAAAATTATACTTTTTAGGCGCGTATTTATGTTTGTGTTAGAAAAAAGAATATCATACGCTACACCTAAAGCAAGAAGTAAAGCTGCATTATCTATGAGGGCTATTACCATTTCAGCATCCATGCAACACCTTCTGTAAAAAAGAACCCATGTATTCGAATGAACCTTTTTATGTACCTTTTAATAAGCAATTATTACCATGAATGTGAACTTGAGATTTACTGTGATTGCTCAATTACATATTTTATGTAATACATGATATATAATTAATACGCTAATATAAAAATAGAGTATACTAAAATATATTGATATCCTTCTGTCGAATCCTAGAGTCTTAACAAGAGAAATTATGTATTTTTATACTTACTGGATAAAAGTAAGAATAGATGCCTAGAAAACAAAAATAATCTAAACACTTGTATGATTTCAATACAAATACATTTGTCGGGCTAGAGTTCTGTGCTTGCTCAACTACACAAATGAATTTTAATCTACCAAAACCACTTCTGAATGGTTATGCAGTATACTATAATCCTTGAAATACCAGAAAAAGGTGGACACACTACAAGCTGCCTGGAACTATCAAGGGAGCCATTGAACGGGTGATTGAAGTTTACGAGGAACAGGCCAGAGTACTTGGTGAGATTACAAAGGTTGATGCTGCAAGTGCCTGAATAGTCAAGGCTTGACTTTAACATTGAGCATGTTTTAAAAAATTGTATCTTTCCATTTTTGCTAACATCTATACAAGTAATGTATACTTTACGCAACGTATATCTATGTCTAGAAGATACTTATTTACCATCAAAATATGGGGAGATACTACATGAAAACACTTGTTACATACTTGAGTCAGACAGGACAGACAAAGAAGGTAGCTGAAGCCATTTATGGTGAGCTTAAAGGGGAAAAGGAGATAAAACCCATCTCTGAGGTCAAGGATCTTGGAGGATATGATCTTGCATTCATAGGGTTCCCTATACTTCAGTTCGATATTCCGCCTGTAGTTAAGAGTTTTTTATCAGCGAATACTAAGGGCAAAAAAATTGCCATCTTCATGACACATGCTGTTCCTGAAGGATTTGAGGCCATTCATTCATGGACCGGTTCCTACGAGAAGGCTGCTGTTGGTGCAAACATCCTTGGTGCATTTGATTGTCAGGGAGAGCTTGCCCAGCCTATAATTGACATGCTGTTAAAGTCCGATGACCCACAGATGAAAGCATTTGG
>DAKU01000042.1 GCA_002508425.1 Methanosarcinaceae archaeon UBA470 | reverse complement strand
ACGCGTCCGTTGTAAGCTCTGATGCCCTCAAAGACACCATCGCCGTACAGGAAACCATGGTCAAATAAAGAAACAGTGGCTTTTGATTTGTGAACGTATTCACCGTTGCAATAAATAAACAGTTCGCTCATTGTAGAACCTCAATATGAATTGATGTAGGATTCATGTGAACCTATTGTATATTTGTATTTCGACCCTTTCGGATGGAATTTGGCAGACTCATACAAAAGGCTTTTATGCATAAACATCTATCACATACCCCTACAGGTCCCGTGGCTTAGCCAGGATATAGCATCGGGCTTCTAACCCGAGGGTCGGGGGTTCGAATCCCTCCGGGATCGTTTTTTTTTTTTTTTACTGATATTCCATAGTATACTTGCTTTCAGAGGAAGATGTAATCTTAGGTTGAAATTGCTTCATGCACTTCCAATACCTTTTTTCTCCAAAACAAGCCAGGTCAGTAGCACAAGGACACCACAGGTTAAAGCAATGGTACCCAATATGTGTATCCTGTCAAGCCAGTTTTGTGATACCAGCCACATGCCCACAGCTCCAAGAGTAAAGTATGTGAATATTAACAGGGAGGATGCGGAGCCTGCATCTTTACGCACCTGCTCAAGTACCAAGTGGTTGCTCGGAGGCCTGCTTATCCCTATTGAATATGTAATCATAGCCATGGGGATTGCAAAACTCCATGGGCCATGTTGGCCGATAGTAAGAATAAGTGCACCTCCCAGCACGATCCCAAAAAAACCTGCAGTTATCAGGTGTTTGGAATTCGTTCTTTCTGCTAGCTTCAGGCATGATATTGATCCTGCCATCAGTGCCAGGGCATTGAAAGCGAAGAAATAGCTGAAATTCTGCTCATTTAGGTCAAATCCGTTGATATAGACAGCAGACGAACCGGCGATGAAACTGTATAGTGGTAAAAGGCTTACGGACATAACAAGGACCATGATCACATATTTTTTGTTAAGCAACAGTTTACCATAAGAATACATAACCCTTGATAGGGGCGTTTCTGATGCCTCTTTTAGAGTCTCAGGTGTTCTGATAACGCCCAGAAGACCTATAGCACCCATTATTCCCTGGGCAAAAAATATCCAATGCCATGAAAGGTATGCCAAAATCCAACCTCCAATGATGGGGGCGAACATGGGGGCCAAGGCCATAATGACCGCTATATAAGCTAGTATCCTTTCTCTTTCCTTGCCTGAGAAGATATCTTTGGTCATTGCCATGGATAGGGATGCACTGGCTGCAGCTCCAGCTGCCTGCAGTATACGAAATGCTATCAGCATAGCTGCACTGTTTGCTACAGCGCATAGCATACTGGCAAATATATACAGCGAGATTCCCACAATTAAAGGTCTTCGACGGCCGTATCTATCTGAAATGGGGCCGTAAAAAAGCAGGAAGAATCCATAGGTGACGAAAAAGCAAATAAGAATCAAGTTAACTACTGCCAGGGGCTTTTTCCACATAACGGCAAGGGCTGGAATAGCTGGCAGGATCATATCTGTAGAAAATGCAGGAAAAGCCGTTAACAATGCCAGTAGAGGTACCATTCTTTTGATATTACTTTCAGTTGAATCGGAGGACAAATCTGATCTCCTTTATATTTTTGCCTTGTAAAGGCATAAGAAATATTAATCTCCATTGCTTTGTAGCCGGTTTTCAAGCAACCCGTTTTCAATGAGCATTGTTTTTCAAAAACTCCCTCTCCTCATTATTTTTTCACGGATCAATAATTACTTCTCATTTTCTCTTTTCTTCTCTCCTCAGGGTTAGCATTAATTCAAATAATGTCACTTATTAGGTTTGCGTAAATTATTTATATGGCTCCCTCTACAATAGCAATCTATTTATATCATTTAATCAGTAGTAACTTGCTGACTTCCGAGTACGTACGACAGAAGGTAGGTGGATACAGAAAATACAAATATGAGGTGTTAAGGTTGGATGATAAAACAAGCGATACTCCATCTGGAATCGACTGGGAGCATGGCGTTCAGTGCAGCAAGGTCATTTGTGAGCCGCAGGAACTAGAAAGAACCATTGACTGGAAGCAGGGGCTTGCAATTGCGTTGGGTGTTCCTTTATTGATACTTCCTTCAATAGGATATCTCACTAGTTATGTATGGTCTTTTGCAATATTTATCTGGGCAGCAACTATTTTATTAGGTTTTTTGCAAAACCTTGGATATGGGGAATTAGCCACTGTTTTCCCAAAAGCGGCAGGGTTGCCGGGTTATACTCAAACTGTTTTTGGTTCGTCTGCGAAAAATGGCGATAACAAAAAATATAAGGTAGGTAAATTCATAGGTGGCTTTAGTGCCTGGAGTTACTGGTTCGGCTGGAGTCCTGTGCTTGCTATCTACGCAATTCTCATTTCCAGTTATCTCCAAGGTCTTATTCCGGCTTTAGGTTCTGTTTCAGAAACCCTTCTTTCCTTAATTGTAGGAGCGGTTATTTTTGGTTTTCTTGCAGTAATCAATTCCAAAGGGCTTAAGAATGGAGCTACGGCAGGTTTCATTCTCGCTCTGATCTCACTGGTTCCATTGATGATCATCACCATCGCACCATTTGTTACTGGCGACTTCCATGTATCAAACATTACTAATTCCTGGTTCCCTACAGACTGGAGTTGGGACATGGAGCATATATTAATTCTTCTTGGTCTTTTCGCAATGGCTGAATGGAGTGCAGCAGCATGGGAAACTGCAGCTATCTATGGGCCAGAGTACAAGAAGCCCAATACTGATACCCCAAAGGCTTTGTTCGTATGCGGTGCTATCTGCCTTGTTCTTTATGTACTTGTACAGACTTCTGTCATAGGTACGCTGGGAGTTGAAGGCGTTCTTGCAGAGCCTATTTCTCCGATGCTCCCACTTGCCAATCTTTCCTTGGGGCCTATAGGAGCTACCATTTCTATAATTATGTTGATAGGTGCAATGCTTCTTATTATACAGACAGCTTTCTTATCTTCTGCAAGGTCTATATATTCGATGTCAGTTGAAGGAAACCTGCCCGCTGTTTTCAGCAAGCTCAACTCACATGGGCATCCTATGAATGCCATGATTGCAGACGCTCTTTTCAATATGTGTTTGATCCTTCTTGGAACTCCAACTGCCATTCTGGCTGCTTCTGCTATCGGATATATATGTGCTAATGGTATCAGTCTCTATACCTATGTAAAAGTGAGAAATGATCCGGAACTGTCAAAGCTAGAAAGGCCATTCAAAGCCCCACGTGGATGGAAATATGTAGCATTTGTCACTGCTATCCTGAACATTCCTTTCTTTCTGGTCGGTATCATATACCTCAACAGTCTCGAACTTGGATGGAACACTACAGGAATAGGTTTTTTCGCCCTGTGTCTTTTCATTCCTCTCTGGTTCTATTCCCAGCATGAGAACAGGTTGAGTGTAAAACAAGAATTTTTCTCCGAACCAGAGCCGGTTCCTGCAGAGATGTAAT
>DAKU01000143.1 GCA_002508425.1 Methanosarcinaceae archaeon UBA470 | reverse complement strand
AGCAGTGGGTACGATCTGCCATGAAACTCCAAACTTGTCTTTGAGCCATCCACACTGTTCAGCTTCAGGAACAGCTGATAGTTTATCCCAGTAGTAATCGATTTCTTCCTGGGTATCGCAGTATACTATGAATGATATAGCTTCGTTGAAAGTAAAATTATGCTCATAAGCGCTATCCATAGCCGCGAATTTCTGACCCTCAAGCATGAAAGCAGCATGTTTTATTGTTCCTTCTTTATCTGGCTCCTCACCTGCAGTGTAACGGAGGATATCACCAACATTTGCATTACTGAACATCGATGCATAAGTATTGATTGCTTCTTCTGCTTTCCCGCACTTATCATCAGTAAACATAAGAGTTGGGGTGATTTTCTGCGTAATCATTCTATCACCCATGTGCATTATCTGCCATGAAATACCATACCTGTCCTCCACCCATGCATATCTCTCGCTAAAAGGATATTCATCTAAGGGCATAAGGGCCTTGCCATTTTTGGATAGTTGCTCCCACAACGTATCCACCTCTTCTTTAGTGCTACAGGCAATAAGGAATGATATAGCTGGGGTAAATGTGAAAAAGGGTCCAGCTGATAGGAGCATAAACTCCTGACCTGCTAGCTCAATGGTGACCATTTCTGCTGTTCCAGAAGGAGTACCATGAATCGTTGTGGTATCAATGATATTAGAATCCTTGAAAAGAGATGTATAAAACTTTGCAGCCTCAGCAGCCTCTTTGTCAAACCATAAATGTGGCACAATCTTTTGCATATTAACCCCCTTTATGCATTAGAGTCTGTAATAGTTGTATAAAGATTTACCTTAAAAAAAGAATTATCTGAGTCGTTTTTGTGTGGTATTTCCTTCAATCTCCCACACATCACCTATGACTCATTTATTACGGGTTGATGATTATCCTTGTCCGGTTTCCTGCACTAAGTTCCACATCTTCATTGAAACCTGATTTTGCATAGGCATCTATGATCTGTATAGGTGTGTCGATATCAAGCTCATCTACCAGCAATGCATGATCTGCCCACATGGCTACTCTTATCCTACCTGTGTCATCGGAAACATATATATTGGATACCATGTTCACCGTACCATCATCCCTGTTGAATTCTCTTATTTCTCCCAATCCTGATACAGAACCCTGTATAGAATAGGACTCGCCTGGTACGATATCTGAAATCGCAGTAAAGTTTTCCTGGTACTTAACAGAAGTTTCTGTCTTCTTCAGTAGGCCATGGTTGCCGATCTGTATTTCGACTTGCTGATTGAAGTTGTTTTCCCGTGCATAACCATTTATTACCTCTACAGCATCCCCTAGACGAAGTTCTGCCATCTTATCGGTCTTGTCATCCCACATTGTTATTCTGATTTTACCGGTATCATCGCCAATCGTTATATTTCCCACACGGCCTTTTGATCCATCTTTCTTGTTGAAATTGCGGATGTCTGAAATATCAAGTAACTTCCCAACAACGTTAATGCTTCCCATACCGTCTTTGATATCTGATATCTTCATTGAAGCATGTTTTACCTGCACTTCTTCATCGGTTTGTGACAGCACCCCGTTACTGCCGATATTTACTTCCACTCCTGAATACCCTTCTTTGACATAACCACCTAACTGCAGGTTTTGACCGATCTCAATGAAACCTTGGTTGATCAGGTCTGCTTTATCATCCCATAGAGTTACCCTAATACTTCCAGTTTCGTCAGCTACCAGTAGATTTCCAACTCTTCCCACAGTGCCATCACTGCGTGTGAATTCTCTTATTGGGAAAACAGATACTATTTTTGCAATGAAATTAACATTTCCACTGTCACTTTTTATATCTGTTATCTGTTGTGAAGACTTTCCAGTTTCGTTCAGTCCCAGGTCATGTGCTACAAGCATGGCTGCTGTCTTTTCATCACAGAGGCCACCCATTTGTTCCACTTTCTCATTTACCTTTTCAGTAAATTCTTCTTTGCTTATGGATTTGCTAAGTTTAGAGTAGATCTCGTCTATCCCGTTCATAATAATTCCCTAGACATGTATTATTTGGAGCACTTTCATTAAGGTTAATAGCTCGGCTTTGTGTATCTGATAGTATGAGAGTGTATTAAATCTGACGAAACTATGGATCATAGATTCTTTCTTCTCGATAACATATATTAACAATTAATTACATCTCAGGACCGATACATCATGATCCGTAAATGCAATGAGCATGGATATTTCAGAGGTGAGACATGCCCGGCATGCGGTGTGGAAGGCCGGTACGTCCTTGACGATGACCGCGAGGAGCGTTTAGGGAAGTTTGTGTCTGGGGCACTTCGGCATTTCCCTGGAGAAGTAGGTCTGAAAATGGACCACCATGGATGGGTTAGCTTGGGGCATCTTCTGGATGTTCTAAGTGAAAGATATAGATGGGGTACCAAAGAAAGGCTCATTGCTCTTGTCAAGTCTGACAGGAAACACCGATATGAGATCGATGGTAAGCACATAAGGGCAAAGTATGGTCATTCGGTAGATGTAGAACTGGAGTCCGATTATCCTGAAAACGAGCTTCTATCCCTTTATTATGGTGTCAGTCAGGAAGAGGTCGATATGCTGCTGGAGAGTGGCATTATGCCTATCAGGCAAACCTACGTGCACCTTAGCACATCTTATGAAAGAGCTGTAGAGGCTGCACTTGTGCATACTGATAATCCTGTGATACTTGAGATTGATGCTGATTCTGCCCAACAGGATGGAATAGTACTCCTAACAGCCAATGAGGATATTGCTCTGGCAAAATCTATTCCAGCTGAGTACCTGAGCATAGTTGAGAACTAAGCTCTTTTTCTGATACTTTTTCACTTCACCGATACCTCGGTGAGTTTTTCCTTTTCCTGTATCTCGAACTCTACGCCCAGAAGTAATTCTATTATATAGATATTTGTCAGTGTATGTTTTGAGAGTTCGTATGTTGTAAAAGTCCCACTCCCGGCAAGGCCCATATATGTCACAAGTTGGTCTGCTAGGAAAGGATCAACTGAGGCACCGGAATTGAGGTTCACTATCATGCGTTCTGCCGCCATCTCTCCTACTTTTTCTGCTGGAAGCCCCTTCTTGCCGAGATGGCTGGCACCACTATAATTACTCCATAATGTTATACCGCTTCCCGTTGAAATCTCATCTTTGTTGCATACAGCTATATCGCATTCAATCCCCTTGCTTTCCAGCAATTTTTTGGCTGCCCGGGATTGACGCTGTGCCACATGTTCAGGCAGATTAGAAGAATGCGATATTCCTTTGATATTTTGTTCCCATCTTTCAAACTCAAACCCATGTAACTTCGAAGGTTCAAAAACTGCACGTACTTTTCCACCTCCCTCAGGGTAGTATCCTCTTTTTAGAACTTCTATGTTACAGTGATATCCCATTTGTTCAAGTGCTTTATAGGTCACGTTATTAAGATAATCCATTGTTGGTGACCACGCTACATCAGTTCCACCAGTGACGTCAACTATAATCTCTCCTCTGGAAAAGGCTGTCATTGGCATAATGCATTGAAGCAGGAGGGATATGCTTCCTGCAGTGCCTATGTCCACAGAGCATGTTGCCCCCTTTATTTCCAATGGAGAATAGGTGATTTCCTGTGAACCAATATGCAATCCTCTAACTTCGGCATCACAGAGCTTTGCAGCAGTTTCTATGGCTTTCATATGCTGGGCCTTAAGCCCTGGCTGTGATCTATTCGATCTGATATTGAATATCCTTACATCCGTTGATGTAATACTTGCCAAAGCAACGGCAGTTCTCAAGATCTGCCCTCCGCCCTCTCCGTAAGAACCGTCGATTTCTATCATCGTGCATCCTTTCTTGGCATTTTCTTATATGCACCTTTCACAGCGAAAAGCAGGGGGTCCTGTAATGTGGCTACAGCTGGGGAGTAACAAGTTTCCATTTCAAGAAGTTCGTCTATGGTTTGTTTTCTTTTTATTGCCAGTGAAAGCCCATCAATGCGTTCTTTAGTACCAGTTGTTGAAATTATCTGAGCACCCACCAGTCGTCTGTCATGGAACAGGACCTTTATGAATATCTTTCCTGCTCCAGGGAAATATTCGGCATGTGTTGAGCCTGTAGCTATACCACTTATCACTCGCATTCCTTGCTTTTCTGCTTCTTTGGTCGTAACACCCACTGACCCGATCTGCAGATCGCCGATCACTGCAACCCAGGGATTGACCACAGGATTGAATTTTGTGTCTTTATTATCCAAGTTGTCGGTTATTACGCCTGCCATTCTGCGCGCTGTACTTGCCAGATGGCTCAGCATAGGCTTGCCAGTCACAAAGTTATATATCTGTGTGCATTCTCCTCCGGCGAACACATTCTCAATAACATTTCCATCTGCTACGACTTGGAGTTTATTGTTTGTGACTATTCCTCCTACAGCTCCTATGTCTATTCCGGCCTCTAATGCAAGGGATGTATCAGGTGTCACACCAACTGAGATCAATACTACATCTGCAGGTATCTCCCTACCATTAGCTGTAACTGAAGTAATTTTATCATCGCCATTAAGCGATTCAGGAGTATGTTCTGTTAGGACTTGTACGCCTTCCCTTTCCAGGTATGATATTACCATCTCTGCCATATCTGGGTCAAGACTGGATGAAAGGATTGTATTGCTACGGCTCAATAATGAAGTTCGTATCCCTCGACGGGCAGCAGCTATGGCAACCTCGGAACCTATAGAACCAGCACCTATTATAACTACATTTTTTGCATCTTTCAGAGCTTCAGCAATATGCATGCCATCCGATAGTGTACGGAGAGTGAATACATTCTTTAACGATGTACCTGTTTCTATATTTCTTGGGATAGAGGCTTTGCTTCCGGTAGCTATCACAAGCTTATCAAAAGCAAGTTGTTCCTCCCCAATCCTTATTGTATTGCTAGTAAGGTCGATAGAATCTACCTGTGTACCTAGTCTCAGTTTTATTTCCATTTCCTGGAAGAACTCAAGGTCTCTTATTATTAATTGCTCAAAGCTAGGTATTTCGCCTGAAAATACGTAAGGTATGCCACATTGACTGTATGATACATTTTTATCACTGGATATCACTGTCACTTCATAATTCCCATGCCTTGTGGCTCCTGTAGAGACTGCCATGCCCACTGCACCGCCTCCAATAATCAAGAGTTTTTTACCTTGTCTTTCTTCTCTTTTTGTCATGGATCAAAACTCAGAGCTCTGTGTATTTAGTTCATTCGTTTGTCTGATTTCTTTTTTTCAATGGATGCTGAGTATCTTTGCAAATCCATAAGTTTATTATACTTCATACGGATATTACCTATTGTAATCATTACTTATATGGCTACACTAACTTGAAATTGATCAAGGATCATTGAGGATACTCATGGGACATGAGTATTCTAATCACGCAAAAATAGTTATTCATCATCTAATTTACAATAATCGGGACATAAATCAGAATTCACGTTTGATTATTAGCATCAAACATCCCATTTGATAAAATGCCAAAGGGAATGGCGGTAAGGGTATGTAATGTACTTATGATATTGGGTTTACCAATTGAACGTTAGTTACCCTCGTAGTGCTGTGGACGTGTGTTCAATCTATAATAGGCATATGTAACGTTGGATTACGTGTGACACGTCGGAAAAAACGAATCTATTTGAGATAAGGTTCAGCAGAATACTACTGTTGAAATGACCTAAAAACGGTATCAGGTCCTTTGCACCTGAGCGTTGTAAGTTACTTGTTAGACTGTTTTTGCAAGAAGGTCAAGCTATGTGCCATAGCTAACAGTAAAAATAATTCGGAGAATTATGTATGCAAAATGCAGATACTACTAAATATATCATTCATTCAAAGATCAGCGCAGAAGGTATTATTGAACGCCCGGATATAGTGGGTGCGATCTTCGGGCAGACCGAAGGTCTGCTTGGATCAGATCTGGACCTGCGAGACCTGCAGAAGACTGGAAGGATCGGGAGGATCGAGGTTCTTGTCAGCGCGAAGGGTGGTAAATCAAAGGGTACTATTCTGGTGCCTTCAAGTCTTGATAAAGTAGAGACTTCTATTCTTGCTGCATCCTTGGAGACCATTGACAGGGTAGGGCCATGCAGTGCCAAGATCGAAATAACTAACATTGAAGATGTAAGGGCTACCAAGAGGAAGCAGATTATAGAACGTGCTAAGTTCATTCTGACTGGCATGTTTGATACCAATGTGCCGGAGTCTCAGGAAATAGCCGATGAGGTCCGTCAGTCTGTACGCGTGGAGGAAATGCAGTATTTTGGAAAGAACAAGATCCCATGTGGTCCTGCTGTATTTGATTCAGATGCGATAGTTGTAGTCGAAGGCCGTGCTGATGTGTTAAACCTTCTCAGGTATGGTATCAAGAATACTATTTGCGTAGGTGGTACCAATGTGCCCCCCGAGGTTGCAGAACTAACAAAGAAAAAGGAAACTGTAACTGCTTTTACTGATGGTGATCGTGGAGGAGAACTAATTATAAAGGAACTTCTTCAGGTAGCTAACATCGATTACATTGCCCGCGCCCCGGATGGCAAGAGCGTTGAGGATCTTGTACAGAAGGAAATAGTAAGGGCTCTAAGGCAGAAGATACCAGTAGAACAGGTAATGGATAGGTATTCCTTGAAGGATTCGGATTCCATGAAGGCTCCTATTGTGCAGAGAGTGCCAAAACAGAAAGAAAGAAGACCTGTTGAAATTCCAAGGGTTACAGCCCCAGCCAAGTTAAAGAAACGTCCCATTAAGCAGCGTGAGTTCTCTCAGGAAACTGCGGATGTTCAGACACCCCCTGAAGAAGAAATAGAAGTGGTGGAAGTTATCAAACTCTCTCCAGCTGCTAAAAAGTTCAAATCCCATGCTGATGAACTCATGGGGACCTTTGGTGCACGTTTCCTGGATGTAGGTAATAATGTGATAGGTGAGACCGCTGTGCGTGACCTTGTCAATAACCTAAAGAACTATAATGGTGACATCAAAAGCGTTATCTTTGACGGTGTCATTACTCAAAGAATACTTGATATTGCTGAGAACAAAGGTATTGAAAACCTTGTTGGCGCCAAGATCGGGAGCATCACTAAGAGGCCCTCTTCTGTGAAAATACTGACCGTTAGAGACCTTTAGTTCTCGAGGGTCACCCCTTAATTTTTAGGCATTTCTTTTTTTTATTTAATTCTTCCTTCAAATAAACTAAGTTACATTGTTAGTTATTATTATATAGTACTTTGAAGGAAATATATTTCCGACAATAGCCTTTTATTGAAATCAATTGATTTACGCTTGTACATTAATTTCATCAGTGCACAGTAGCACAGTGTACAAACAAAAAAAGGATATGTTGGTTGGTATGCACAAGGACGAATTGATTCAACTGCACACATTGATGGCACAAATGAAAAGCTGTCTGGAAGAAAAGGGTTTTATGAATGAATTCTCTACGTATGACTCATTGGCAATAAGTCCGGTACATGTTCATAGGAGCAAGGCTGAGCACAAGCTTGCTATCTTTGTACTGGGCAATAGTCTTGCATCTGTCATGGCTAAGGATGAATTTTCAGGCTTTGGCAGGACATCTGAGAGAATGAGGGAACTTGCCACGCGTATGCAGCATAGTATCATGCAGGAAATTTCTGAAATCTAATCCATTCAGAACATTTACTCCTCAAAGCTTTCAGTATCCCTCAGGGATATACTTTCTATTTTTTCTGCAAAGAGGTCCAGATTCTTAAACCTATATGAGGATAGTTTCATCTTCATTATTATTCCATCTTCGCCATCTGAATAGTACTCCTTTTCTACCCAGCAAGGAATGAACCCCATCTTGTGATAAAGGTTTCTGGCTTTAGTGTTGCTTGCCCTCACTTCCAATGTAGCATACTTCAAGAGGTTCGAATAGAATACTTTGAACAATGCATCCAGAAGCATTCTACCTATACCTCTCCCTTGGAATTCTTCACTCACAGCAAGAGAAAAGACTCTACCCTCACTCTCGTTCAGCCTATATCCTACTATGAAACCGACTACAAAGTCTAGGTATTCAGCCACTAGGAACATATCCCCATGCATCTCATAAAAGTGCATGTAAGCAAAGGGGTTATGTTCTGCAAAAGACTCAGATTCTATGCAAAGCACATCTTCAAAGTCGTCAGTTTTGAAGCTTCTGATCTTTATATTCATAATACCAAGATTACCTCATTTTGGTTTTACATGGCGCAGGTCCATTGCCTGGCCTCTTGTAGATACTCTCATTTCCCTGCCGTTCATGCGCGCCCTGCCTACTCCTATTGCCTTTTCACCTACCACAAATACTTCATCTCCTTCACGAATGGTAGGATCTGCATCTATAATTCCTGGAGCCAATATAGAGCCTCTTGGTATGAAGTCGTCTATTTGTACGATATAGGAATTGCGCAGTATCATCATTTCTGCACCTGCAATAGTGACTGCCAGTGTGCCATATTGAGGTATGAGGGTTGCAAGTTGAGTTTTCTCATAAAATGATTGATATCTTGGGAAAGGTCCTCTTATTTCAGAATTGTCTGGAACCAAGATCTCTCCTGCTCCTTTCCCAAACTGATAATCAGCAATGGCTTTCAACATAGATGCTTTTCTTTTTGTTTCGTTGATTTTCCTTCCTGTGCACAGTTCTTCCATGGTCTTACTAAGGTTCCTGAGGGATTCATGAGAAGTAACGCTGCCAGTATTTGTGAAGTGTATTTCCAGTCCAAGCTTATTCGCTACCATCTCGCATATCTGCTTATAAGCTCCATCTACATGTGCCACTATTGCAGTGTATCTGTGCTTTGAAAGGTAATCTTCAAGGCACCCTGAAACCCACTTCATCTCTTCAGCATCCCAATTTCCCGTTACAGCAACATCATAATGAGCTGCCGGATAGGTTAGTTCTAATTCTCTGGGAACTATTCCAAGTGGCGATGTAATTATCACTTCATGCACGAATTTGCGGTACTTGCCTAAAGCAAAACCAAACTTCTGATGAGATTGTGAAATAGAATAGGGTTTCTTTGCAGAACATGGTAATAGCAGAAGTACATCCAATTCGGGAGGAGTATATCTTTCCTGTATTCTGCGTGCGAATCTGACTACTTCTGGTCTTGTGAGGGAATCCCCAGAATTGGCAAGCATTTCTACATTGCGGGTGAGGGGGGTACCTCTTTCAATATGTTCATATTCCCTGTCAAGTAACCGAAGTAATGCAGTAAGCCAGGGTCTGGTACGGCATTGACCGTCAACATATTCCCGCAGGTTGCCTGCAGATATTTTTTCCCTCACCAGGGCAAGTTCAGCTTCCATTGCATTGATATTGTGTTGTTCGAGTAGTTCTGCTCTGGAAGCTTTATCCATCTGTTTCAATTCCAATGCTGTAGTAGATGCACAGGCAGAACATCTGCAGGGTAGCTCAGAAAGTGATCCCAGGTGAAAACTGCCTGCATGAGTGAGGTAAAGGTCCTTATATGCTGCAAGTGTAGCTTTAGTGGCATCCAGCACGTCAGCTCCCATGTAAACAAGCATTGCAAGGTTCACAGGAAGACAGATGTTAGGGAGATATAATGCTGTATCATCAGGTGTATTGTGTTTCAGGTCAAGAACTCTTTCCAGCAGGGCCCTTGCGTTGTTTTCAAATACTCCTGCTCCTTCAAGTACATATAGATCCGCAACTTTTAGTTCTCTCCCTTTACGGTATATACTTCCGGTGGCACCAGTTGTTACAATAGTTTCCATATCTTTCAACATGCAGTCAGGAGCATCAGGTGCAAGACACATATGAGGTAGTATAATTAGCCTATTGTCTCCAATCTCGCTTCGAAGTTGATGTAATTTTTGCTTAGCCTTTTCTACATTGCCCATTTCCCACAAGGACCCAGCATCCACGATCTGTCCGGTGTTGTCATTGAGCATTTCAGCTTTGAGGATGCAGGGAGTCTCAATGGTCCTGGCAAGGAGTAAGCGTCCTTTTCTTGCCGCACCATCTCTCTGGTATACTTCGAAGTATTGTGTCATTATTTGTAGGATAGTGCATAGTTGAATGTAAATGTTTGGTACAAAGTTCTGTTCTCTAACCGATATCTTTAAATTCTGACCATATCTCTAAATTCAAAGCTATGCTTAATGTTGACCTAATAGAAAAAATGAGGAAGATAGTGGGTAAGGAAAACCTATCTATTAGTTCCTGTGAACTATACTGTTATTCATCTGATGCTTCCCAGATCCGGGGCGTGCCAGAAGTGGTCATAAAGCCACTCAGCACTGCACAAGTCTCGGAGATCATCAAGATAGCTTATGCTCATAATATCTCAGTAACTGCCAGAGGTGCAGGTACAGGTCTTTCTGGTGGCTGTGTTCCTTTAGAGGGCGGTATTGTTCTTGATATGTCTGCCATGAACAGGATAGTGGAGATGGATTTTGATAACCTCCAGGTGGTAGTGGAACCGGGAATCGTCCAGGAAAAGCTCAATAAGGCCTTAGAGCCATATGGTTTCTTCTTCCCTCCTGACCCTGGAAGTTCTGCAATGTGCACTCTGGGGGGGCTGATAGCCAATAACGGTAGTGGTATGCGCTCAGTGAAGTATGGTACTACTCGTAGTTATGTGCTTGGACTTGAAGTAGTAATGGCAGATGGTGAAATTGTAAGAACTGGCTCCAAGACCATGAAATCTGTTGCCGGTTACTCTCTTACTGATCTTATGGTGGGTTCAGAGGGAACTCTTGGTATCATCACCCAAGCAATAATTAAGGTGCGTGCCATTCCCAAAGACCGTTCTGTCATATTTGCCTCATTTGATAATCCTGAACTAGCAGGTAAGGCTGTAGTTAAGGTCCTTGCATCCGGAATAGTTCCTTCTGCATGTGAGATATTGGATTCTAACATAATCCGGGCCATCAACACATATGATCCAAAAATAGGTCTTCCACTAGCTGGCGCCATACTACTTTTTGAAGTAGATGGTAGTGAGGCTGAAGTGAAAGAAGGTGTAAATCTTATAGTAAAAACGTGTGAAGGTTTGGCATCTGGAATCAGGACTGCTTCAGATAAAAAAGAAAGGGATGAGATATGGGCTGCCCGCAGGCTGGCAGGTGCAGCTATTTCTCGCTTAGACCCTATGCGAACCAGAGTATATGTGGGCGAGGATGTTGGAGTTCCCATAAAAGAGATCCCTAAAATGTTGCGCAAGGTAGATGAGATCTCTAAAGAATTTAATCTGCCTATCATGACCTATGGTCATATTGGAGATGGAAACCTGCACACAGGTATGTGTATCGACATGCTTAGTGATGAAGATTGGATGAAGCTGAATGCCGCTGCTGATAGGATCCACCGTACAGCTATTGCTATGGGAGGAACGACCACTGCGGAACATGGTGTGGGCAGTGCTCGATCTGAATACATGCGCTTGGAATTGGGTAATGCTTTAGATATTATGATAGCTATCAAAAAAGCCCTCGATCCCAAAGGAATACTGAACCCCGGAAAAATGGGGGTGTAATATGTCCAATCTTGATCTAAGATCAATTCTGAAATGTGTACGTTGTGGCACATGCAGGTCTGTCTGTCCAATTTTTGAACAGACAGGTTGGGAATCGGCAAGTTCCAGAGGTCGTATGCTTGTTGCTCATGGAATTTACCATGGTTTAGAAGCAGACCAAGATGTGCTTAACAGTCTTAATACATGTACTACATGTGGCCTGTGTGAACAGATGTGCCCTTCTGGTGCTTCCCCTACGCAAATTGTACAGAATGCCCGCCATCATCTTGTGCTTAAGGGTAAAATGACAGATTCTCAGGCTGCACTGCGTGATGAGGCAACATCAAAGGGTAACCCGCTTGGAGAAACGCGTTATCGCCATGCATGGCTGAAAAATGCCTCCGACATCAAAGAGCATGCTCCTTATGTCTTTTTCGTGGGCTGTCTGGGTTCTTACAGGTATCCTGAGCTTACTCGCAGGACTTTTGATCTGCTTAAGAAGTTCGATGTTACTCTTATTCCTGAGGAGGTTTGCTGTGGTTCACCTCTGTTGCGTACAGGTTCTGATCCGGATTTTCTTATCTCTAAAAATCTGGAACAGATCAAAAAGATCGGTGCTCATACTATAATCACAGGCTGTGCAGGTTGCTATACTACTCTTAGAAATGATTATCCAGATGGTCTGAAAGTATTACATGTCTCAGAGTTTCTGGCAGAACGTCTTTCAGAGATGAACCTAAAGCGTCTGGACATCAAAGTGACTTATCATGACCCATGTCATCTTGGAAGATGTAATGGCGTCTTCGATGCACCCCGGAAGATTATCACATCTATCTGCGAACTCAAGGAAATGAAGACTCATCACCAGCAATCCCGTTGCTGTGGTGCAGGTGGTGGAGTTCTAAAAGGTTATCCGGACCTGTCTTTGGCTCTTTCAAAGAAACGCCTGGAAGAGATTCCTGAAGGCGTGGATTATCTTGTCACATCCTGTCCGCTTTGCAGGACAAATCTCCAGCGCGGAGGGCCAAAAGTAGAAGTTATTGATATCTTGGACCTGTTGGAAATGGCAATGAAATAAATAGTATCATTGCCATTCTTTTTGTCTTGGTGGCCTTCTGATAAAGCAGTTCCAGCTATTACCCACAAGGTCCAGCCGGTCTGCGCGTTTGAGTCCTTCGTAGACAAGCATTTGATTCTGAGGGTCCTTATAGCGTAAAAAAGCCCTTTGTATCATTTTATCTTTCCTGGAAGTTGCAACATAGATATTTTTGCCCGTGAAAGGATCGATTCCCGTATGGAACATGCATGTGGCAGCAGTCATAGGCGTGGGTGTGAAGTCCTGTACCTGCTCTGTGTACCTTCCGGTATCTCTGATGTATTCTGCGGTTTCGATCATGTTGTTAAGGGTGCATCCAGGATGGCCAGACATCAAAAATGCTACAAGGTACTGGTCTTTGCCCACTTTCCTGTTGATCTCCTTGTACTTTTGCTCGAATTTCTCAAATACTTCCCTGCGGGGTTTTTTCATAGCATCCGTGACCTCATTGCAGTAATGCTCGGGTGCCACCTTAAGCTGCCCGCTTACGTGATGGGCACATAGTTCTTCCATATACTTTTCGTCAAGTAGAGCCAGATCATAACGCACGCCATATCCGACGAAAACTTTCGAGATTCCCGATATTTCCCGCAACCTCTGCATAAGCTCTATTAAATTCTTATGGCTTGTGTTAAGTGACGGGCAAGCTTTAGGATAAATGCATAATTTGTCTGTACATGCCCCTTTCTTTTCCCACTTCCCGCATTCCATCCCATACATGTTAGCAGAAGGACCGCCAAGTCCGTTGATGATACCTTTGAAGCCTTTGATTTTCTTCAGCCCTTCAGCCTCCCTAAGTATTGATTCAATGCTGCGGCTGGAGATCATTCTTCCTTGGTGCAGGACTATGGCGCAGAAAGAACAGGAACCAAAACATCCTCTGTGAGTGGTGATGGAGAACCTGGCCATGTCAAGAGCAGGTATGGGCTCTTTGTATGATGGATGTGCACTTCTTGTATAAGGCAGCTCATACACATGGTCCAATTCCTTTTCATTAAGAGGCCGCATGGGCTTGTTCTGTATTATCACTGTTTTCGGATGAACCTGTACTAACCCAAGTCCCCTTATGGGGTCTTGTTCATCGAATGTAAGCTTAAAAGCTTTGGAATAGAGCACTTTATCCTGTGAAACTTCTGTGTAGGAAGGTATCTCGATATTGTTCTTGAGCATTTCCTCTCTTTTTTCTTTCCATGTTTTAACTTCCATTTTCCAGACAGTGCCGTCAATGTCAGTTATGTCTTTTACAGCTATGCCTTTATCAAGCTTTTCTGCTATCTGGAGTATCTGCAGTTCACCCATGCCATAGATCAGCAGGTTGGCAGGTGTGTCTGCCAGAATTGACTGGCGAACTTTGTCTGACCAATAGTCGTACTGAGCAAAACGGCGCAAAGAAGCTTCTATGCCCCCTATCACCATAGGTACATCAGGGTATGCTTCCCGCAACCTGTTGGAATAAACGATAGTTGCTCTATTCGGTCTCATTCCAGGTTTATTGCCTGGGGAATATGCATCTTCATGGCGCAATCTCTGGGAAGGAGTATAATTACTGACCATTGAGTCAGTATTTCCGCCACTTACAGCGAAGAATAGGCGTGGCTTACCCAATTTCTTAAAATCATCAACATTATCCCATTTAGGTTGTGCAATAATGCCTACTCTGTACCCGGCATCTTCAAGGATCCTGCCGATAATGGCCGTTCCAAATCCGGGGTGATCTACATAGGCATCCCCAGTCACAATGATCACATCAAATTCTTCCCAACCTCTTTTCTTTGCTTCTTTAAGGTCCATTGGGAGAAATTGTGAGACAAATGAAGCTTTTTCTTTATTTTTTCCTGTCATAATTAAATGATTTTAAATATGCTTTTTGCCATCCTGTACGATAGTTCTATCTGACGTTTCACGTTGTCAGAAGTGGGATCTCCATGTCCTGGATACATTGTTCTTACATCCAGTTTTGTGAGTTTTTGTATAGATTCACTTATCTTTGCGGAATTACCACCTATAAAATCCGTACGGCCTATGCTGCCTTGTGGAAATACTGTATCTCCTGAGAACAATGACTTTGATACTGGTTCATAAAGACATATGCAACCAGGTGTATGCCCCGGTGTGTGTATTATTTCCAGATGCTCTCCATTTCCAATGGGTATGCTTTCCCCCTCATCCAGCAGGACATTAGGCTCAAAAGAAGGTGCTTTGCTATCAAAGGCTGCAGCTGCACTAGCTTCATTATGGTGTAACCCTTCTACATCGTTTTTGTGGATAGCTATCTGTGCACCGCTCTTTTCAGCAATGGCTTCCGCGGATGCAGTGTGGTCGTAGTGGCAATGAGTGAGGACGATTAGTTTAAGGTCATGGATATCGATATTTTTTTCAATCTCTGCTATCAAAGCAGCCGTATTAATGCCCGTATCTATCAGCACTTTACCATTTACGAGATAAGAATTTGCATCATAGTACCCAGTATGGAATTTCTTTACGTTCATGTTCCTTATTCCCCTGATCCCTACATATGGTCCTTAGAGGCCAAAGACCCTTATAGTGTTTTTCCTAGTGACATCTGCTATATCTTTCTTTTCTATTCCTTTGAGCTTTTCAATCCACGGAAGTGAATCAATAATAAATTCAGGTTCATTTCTGCCTTTGCGGGGGGAAAGATATGGGCTGTCCGTCTCCAGAAGCATGTGCTCTAATGGTACTTCTCTCGCGATTTCCCGGTGGTGTTCCGAAAAACAGACCAAAGTAGGAACTGAGATGAAATGTCCGGCATCTACTATATTGCGCATGGTTTCAAGATTCCCTCCATAGCAGTGAAATACTACTTTGTCAAGGTGCCCTGACAATCTCAGTGCAATATCTTCTGCCTCTCTGCCGTGTATCACAAGAGGTTTATTGTATTTGTCGGCAAGCTCTATGACTTGCTTAAACACTTCTATCTGCCTGTCTCTTTCAGCATTTGACGTGAAGTAATGATAGTCAAGACCGGCTTCCCCTATTCCAACTATGTCGGTGACGTGGTCTTCTATAAAACTCAACATGCTTTGTACCTGTTCATCAGTGGCTTCTGGTGAAAGATGGGGGCTGAATCCCAGAGTTGCGTGTATGTAGTCATATTTCTGTGCAAGCTCAAGGGTTGAGATATTGGTCTTTGGATCAACCCCGGAATTGATCATCTGGTCTACACCAACATTACGGGCACGTTGGATGGTTGCTTCTCTATCCTTATTGAATTTGGGGAAATCAAGATGGCAATGTGAATCTATAACTTGGAAATCCATGATTGATTCTTATTGGCTGCTGGAGTCATAAAGGGAACGATTCAGGAGATCTATATAATACAGTTGATCACAGGTTTAAAAAGAAAAGATATTCCAGGCATTGATGCCTGGTGATAAACCAAGTCAATTGCAGTTACTGCATATTCCACAATTTTTTCTTGTCAAGCAGGATGTTTATGGCTGTTATAAGCGCGTCTACTGATGCTGTCACAATATCAGTGCTTGCAGCATGAGCTGTTACCACTCGCCCGTCTTCATCTTCCACGCCTATAGTGACCTCAGCAAGAGCATCGGCTCCTCCGGTAATGGCTTCAATACGGAAGTCTCGTATCTTGACCTTTGTGTATCCGGCAATCATTTGCTGTACTGCTTTAACAGCTGCATCAACTGGTCCAGTACCAATGTTAGAGGCTACTGCTTCATCGTTGCCAATAATAGCCCTGACGACTGCAGTGGGCGTTGTGAGGTTGCTTGTCATCACTGAGAGTTCCTTGAGTTTTATAGTCTCGCTGCCAAGGTTCCTTCCTAGTACGTCTGATGCGACGGCATGCAGGTCTGCGTCACAGATACGCTTTCCTTTGTCAGCTATGGCTTTTATCCTCTTAACTATCTCATCAAGTTGTTCTTCGGTTGTCTGGATACCAGCATCTTCCAGAGATTTCTGAACAGCATGCTTACCCGCGTGCTTACCAAGTACTATACGTCTTTTATGTCCTACCATCTCAGGCGTCATGATACCGGGTTCGAATGTGTCGGCCTTGGTGAGTACTCCATGTGTATGGATGCCTGACTCGTGGGCAAAGGCATTCTCGCCAACAATAGGTGTGTTTGGAGGCATGTGTACGCCTGTATAATTTTCCACCATTTTAGATGTCTCAAGCAGGTATTCCGTCTTGATGTTGGTCTTTGCGCCATAAATCGATTCTAGGCACATAACTACCTCTGCAAGATTAGCGTTACCAGCTCTTTCCCCTATTCCATTTACAGTCACTTGGATCTGGCTTGCTCCGGCTTCTACTGCCATAAGGCTGTTAGCCACAGCTATGCCGAAATCATTGTGACAATGAACATCTATGGGGATTTTTACTTCCTTATGGATCGCATCTACCAACTGGTACATGCGGGAAGGGGACATTATTCCTACAGTATCTGGTACATTGATAATGTCACAACCTGCTTCCTGTACTGCTTTGTATACCTGTGTAAGATAGTCAAGATCAGTACGGGTAGCATCCATGGCTGAGAACATGCACTTTGCTCCATGGTCCTTGATATACTGTACTGCATCCACAGCCATTGTGAGCACTTCTTCTTTGCTCTTCTTTATAGTGTGGATCCTCTGGATGTCGGATGTTGATACAAATGTGTGTATCATATCCACGTCAGTGTCCAAGCATGCATCCAGGTCTTTAGTTAGCACTCTTGCAAGACCACACACGTTCAGTTTAAGACCTTCGTTGGCAATAGCTTTTACAGACTGCTTATCCCCTTCAGAGGAAATGGGGAATCCGGCTTCAAGAACGTCTACTCCAAGTTTGTCCAGTTGCCTTGCAATCTTGAGCTTCTGGTCATTAGTTAGAGAGACACCGGGGGTCTGTTCACCATCGCGCAGTGTGGTATCGAAAATAGTGATATTTTTGTTCAACAGCGGTTCAGTGTTATAAAAAACGATTCCTCAGTTGCATTTCTGCGCTCATAATAATCATAAAACTGTGTCCAGTTATACTATTTAAATCTTTCTCTTTTATCTCACTACTTTTATCCAGATTAGTTATGAA
>DAKU01000142.1 GCA_002508425.1 Methanosarcinaceae archaeon UBA470 | reverse complement strand
ACCTTCCTCAGGTCATCATATCCGATCACCCGCGTGCCACGTCCCTTCATCTGCTCGAAGTAATTGCGGCTTTTCACATCCCTCATGAACAGCAGGCACTCCAGTGGCTTCACATCCGTACCTGTGGCGATCATGTCCACAGTTACCGCTATCCTCGGATTGTAGTCATTGCGAAGCGCAGACAGCACAGAGTCAGGGTCTTCTTCGGCCTTGTACGTCACCTTCTTGCAGAATGCATTGCCTTCACCGAACTCCTCACGTACTATCTGGATAATATCATCCGCATGGCTGTCTGTCTTGGCAAAGATCAAAGTTTTCGGTATCTCCTGCCTTCCAGGGAACATCTCCGGCAGTTTGTCCCTAAACGCACGTATCACATTTCGTATCTGGCTCGGATTCACTACATCCCTGTCCAGTTGTTTGCCGGTATAGGCAAAATCCTCATCCAGCTGCTCCCATCTTTTCCTTCGGCTCAGCTTCTCTCTTTTATCCACGAACTCTTTAGCCTTTATCTCCGCACCTTTTTTAGTGATCTCGGTCTCGATGGTATACACATCATAACCCACGTTCACGCCATCCGCCACCGCATCCTCATAGCTGTACTCACTCACCACGTTCTCATTGAAAAAACCAAAAGTGCGCTTATCCGGCGTAGCGGTTAGCCCTATCAGGAAAGCATCAAAATAATCCAGCACCTGCTTCCACAGATTGTATATAGAGCGGTGGCACTCATCGATCACGATAAAATCGAAATGCTCGATAGGGACTTTCTCATTGTATACCACAGGCAGCGGCTCCCTGGGCTGCCATCCGCTCTCGGCAGGATTCGTTTCCTCTGTATCTTCATCCAACTCCTCATCCTTCAAAATAGAGTACAACCTCTGGATGGTGGAGATACATACCTGGCTGTCCGAAGCGATGTAGCTGGAACGCAGCCGCTGCACATTGTACAGTTCTGTGAACTTGCGGTTATCATCGTTGGGAGTATACGCCATGAACTCCTGTTCCGCCTGCTTGCCCAGGTTTCTGGTATCCACAAGGAACAATACCCTTTTAGCATCCGCATATTTAAGGAGCCTGTAAATGAAAGTAACAGCAGTGTACGTTTTTCCGGAACCCGTAGCCATCTGGATTAATGCCCGCGGGTGATTATCCTTAAATGATCGTTCAAGATTATTGATCGCCCGTATCTGGCAATCATGCAAACCCCCGGTCTGAAGTCCCGGAATATCCAGCAAGCCTGTTCTCAATGACTTCTCTTTCCTGAGCCATTCCCTGAAAGTCTGCGGGTGATGAAATGAAAAAACAGGTCTTGATCTTGGTTTCGGGTCACGGTGATCGGTGAACCTTGTAAGTTCTCCTGTACTTTCGTACACAAAAGGAAGAGGGTCATTGTTCAGGTATTTCAGCTTGCTCGTGGCGTACTCGCCCGACTGTTCCTCCACAACTGTTAGTCTGTGGCCTTCTTCTTCCTTCTTTGCCTCGATTATCCCCACAGGACTTTTATCAACAAAAAGCACATAGTCCGCAGGTCCAACATCTGTCAGATACTCTTTTACCGCAATGCCGTCAGCTGCACTCCAGTTAATCTTATTTTTCTGCTGGACTACCCAGCCGGAAGCCTCCAGCTTTCCATCTATCCTATCTCTGGCTTCCTGTTCAGGGCTTTGATTGTGGCTCATGGGCTTGATCGATCTGAACTGTTGATCCTTATCACATGTCTGAAAACTGCATTGAAAACTCATGCAGTATTAGAATGATTTTGGAAAAGCCTATGTTCACATTCAATATAAGTATTTTTAGTTTTACTTATTTGGTTGTAGATTTGCGCGTAAAGTAAATGGCTCCGCCTCTTAAGCATTACCTCATGTACAAAAAATAAGGGAAGGGTCCCGTAGGACAAACTATGGAAGGCTTAAGGATATGGAATTATGATCTCTCAATGATCAGTGGTGTTTAATCCCCGGGGCCCACGATGGTTGAAAAATAAGGATGCACTTAAAGTGCATCCTCGTTAGTTTCGGCTGTTCTGATTCTGATGATCTTTTCAACTGGGTAGATGAATATCTTTCCATCTCCAATGGAGCCAGTCTGAGCATGCTTCATGATTATTGCTACTGCTTCATCTGTCTTTTCAGCTGGTAAGACCAGTTCCATCTTCACCTTGGGGAGTAAGTCTACACAGTATTTCTGGCCTCTCCACTGTTGGAGCACACCCTTCTGCTTCCCGCGTCCCTTTACCTCGGTAAGTGTCATGCTCTCGAATCCAGCCTCATCCAGTGCATCTTTTACTTCCTGGACCTTAGTAGGTCTGATGATTGCCTCTATCTTTCTCATTCATATCACTCCGCAAGCACGAATTCTGGGTATGCAGACATTCCGTGTTCCTTTATGTCAAGTCCGGCTATTTCATCTTCCTCAGGCACTCTCAAGCCCATGACAGCTTCGAGGATCTTGAATATTACATATGATATCACGAATGCCCATATTATTGCCATTATAAGTCCGACTACCTGGATCATGAACTGCTGGTAGCCTCCATATAACAGACCTGCACCTGCTGCAGTGTATGCTGCATCTGCAAATATACCATTTCCCTGGCCTATGGCGAATATGCCTACTGACAATATTCCCCATGCGCCGCTGTATCCGTGTACTGCTATGGCACCCACTGGATCATCGAGCTTGAGTGTATATTCGTTGAACATAACTCCTGCATATACTATTATACCTGCGACCAGACCTATGACCACTGCTGCCCAGCTGGCAACAGAACCACAGGGTGCGGTGATAGCTACAAGACCTGCCAGCATACCGTTGGCTGTAAGGGAAGGATCTGGCTTTCCAGTCTTCATCCAGGTGATCAATAGTACCATTATAGCACCTGCTCCTGCTGCCAGGAATGTGTTGGCGATAACAAGGCCAATGTAGGGGTCGTTACCGTTGAGGGTACTTCCTCCGTTGAATCCTACCCATCCGAAAGCCAGTATCAGTGTACCCAGGAATGCTAATGGAAGGCTGTGACCTGGAATTACAACAGGCTTTCCATTCCTGAACTTGCCAATTCTTGGGCCGACAAGTAACACACCTGCAAGAGCAGAGAAACCTCCAATCATGTGTACTACCGATGATCCAGCGAAGTCGTGGAATCCTACTCCTATTGCATCAACTATTGGTCCTGTTGTAAGGATTCCAGCACCGCTCCATACCCAGTGACCAAACACAGGGTAAATGAGTCCAACCATCAGTACGGTGTATACCAGATATGCCTTGAAGCTTGTTCTTTCTGCCATGGCACCTGATACGATCGTGGCACCTGTGGCTGCGAACACCATCTGGAACCACCAGCTGGTCCATATTGAAGTATCAGCACCACTCATGAAGAACTGATCGCTGCCTATTATACCAGCATAGTCTGCACCATACATTATTGCCCAGCCCATTACCCAGTAGACTACTATACCAAGGCATACTGTCATGAAGTTCTTCATAAGGATGTTGGCAGTGTTCTTGACACGGGTAAGCCCGATCTCTACCAGTGAGAATCCGGCATGCATCAAAAATACTATTCCACCACAAAGTATCAGCCATACAACGGTAAGTGCTGTTTGCACATCAGCTATGGCCTGTGAGTTTTCTTCAACGGTCGCTGCCGATACCGGCAATATTAACATCATAAGGACAATTCCTAAGAAGATCAGGGACTTTCCTGGAACTCTTAGGTCATTGATTTTACACATTGTTTCCATAAATGTACACCTCTTGTTAGTAGGAAGACGGTAGTCCACTGTAGACTTCATTCTATTTAATGTTTTCTACACCTTCGCTATTGTTCTTTCCTCTCACCCTTTAAGTCAAAAGGAATGACTCAATGTGCCACATTTTTCCACAAAGATCCTATGCACAATAAACTGGATGAGCTAGGGGAAAAGACGCAAAAACCAGAACATGCAAAAATGGAACTTAAATATAGAGTAAAATAAAGATTCAAGCTTGCAGTAGTTTATATTAGAGTATAGAACGAAGGCCCGTAGAACAAACTATGGAATATTTAAGGATATCGAATTATTACTTTTCAATGATCGGTGGTGTTTAATT
>DAKU01000139.1 GCA_002508425.1 Methanosarcinaceae archaeon UBA470 | reverse complement strand
GGGCAGATAAGAGACATGTACCTCCTTGCAAAAAAAGTGGGCACTACCGGAAGAATACTTGATACCGCGTTCAGCAAGGCCATACAAGTAGGTAAACGAGTCCGCACAGAGACCGAAGTAAATAGAGGTGCGGTATCCATTGGTTCAGCTGCTGTAGACTTGGCTGAAATGGTGCTGGGGGGCCTAGAAGGAAAAATGGTGCTTGTGATAGGTACCGGTGAGATGGGAACCCTTGTAACCAGGGCACTTGCTCATAGGGAAATGGACCTCATATATATAGCAAATCGCACTTTTGAAAAAGCCCGTGATCTGGCAGATAGCATGGGCGGTCATGCAGTACGTTTTGAGAACCTGTCCGAGCACGTAAGGAAGGCGGATGTAGTTATTAGCGCCACATCTGCACCCCATTATGTACTGAGAAAATCTTTGATAGAAGAGATAATGAAGGGCCGTGACAGAGAGCTCCTGTTAATCGATATCGCCAATCCCAGAGATATAGAATCAAGTGTTGCAGATATAGACCACGTTAAACTCTACAACATTGATAGTTTAAGGATCATAAACGAAAGAAGTCTTGCACAACGCAAAGAGGAAGCAAAGAGGGCAGAAAAAATTGTGGAGGAGGAGCTGTGCCTGCTTCTAAAGCAGTACAAACAGCAGAAAGCCGACCATATAGTTTCTGCCATTTATGCCAATGTATATAATGTAAGGAAACAGGAAAAAGAGCGTGCAGCGAATAAACTACGTGCCTACCATACGATAGGTGAAATTGAGAACAAAGTGCTGGATGACCTTACACACTCCATAGTTAACAAGATATTGGCAGAACCCACTAAAGTATTACGCTCTGCTGCAGAAAAGAATGATGATGAATTATTGGATGTAGTTTCAAGGTTATTCAACATTGATAAGACTCAGGAAACGAATAATAACAAATGCAAGTGACAGAAGTGATCAAATGTTCCCACAGGTTAGGATGAGAAGGCTGAGAAGCGGCAAGATAAGAGATATGATTCGTGAAACATCACTTTCAGTTGATGACCTGATATACCCAATGTTCGTGGATGAAAATATCGATTCACCACTGGCAATGTCTTCGATGCCCGGAATGTCCAGATTACCTGTGGATATGGCAGCAGATGATGCAAAAGAAGCTGCAGATCTGGGGATTCCTGCCGTCATACTCTTTGGGATACCTTCAACAAAAGATGAAAAGGGAAGCAGCGCATGGGGCGAAGATGATGTCGTACAGAGGGCTGTGCGCGAGATAAAGAGCGAACTTGGAAAGGACATCTATGTTATTACAGACGTCTGTCTGTGCGAATATACAAGTCATGGCCATTGTGGTGTTGTTGACATGGAACAGGAGCAGATATTGAATGACCCCACACTTCCCCTGCTTGGCAAGACAGCAGTAAGCCATGCACTAGCCGGGGCAGACATGGTAGCTCCTTCTGGAATGATGGATGGAATGATAAGTGTTATAAGGGACGCACTTGATGAAAATAACTGCAAGGACGTACCTATAATGTCATATGCAGCAAAGTATTCTTCTGCTTTTTACGGTCCTTTCAGAGAAGCTGCAGATTCCGGATATTCTTTTGGCGACCGTTCCAGCTACCAGATGGACCCTGCAAATTCAGATGAGGCAATAAGAGAAGCAGAACTGGATATATTGGAAGGGGCTGATGTGATAATGGTAAAACCTGCTCTTCCTTACCTCGATATACTCTATCGCATCAAGACAGAGTTCAAGATGCCCACTGCTGCATACAATGTCAGTGGAGAGTTTGCAATGCTTAAAGCTGCTGCACGCATGGGATGGCTGGATGAGAAAAAAGTGATGTATGAATCTCTTCTCTCTATCAAGAGAGCCGGAGCAGACATGATATTAACCTATTTTGCAAAGGACCTGGCAAGGATGTTACAGTAATTGAATGGTGATGTTCATGGATTTGGCAAGATCTGAGAAATTATATGAAAAAGCGCGAAAACTTATACCGGGTGGAGTGAGCAGTCCCGTAAGAGCCATTAAACCCTTTCCTTTCTATACAGCATCAGCTGCTGGTTCGAAAATAATAGATGCAGATGGTAATGAATACATAGATTTCTGCCTTGCATACGGGCCAAAGCTACTGGGACATGCAAACCCAAAAATAAAGGAGGCCATTATCGAACAACTTGATAAAGGCTGGTTATATGGCACACCAACAGAGCTGGAGATAAAGCTTGCAGAAAGAATTGCGAGTACCTACCCCAGTATAGATATGGTAAGGTTTGTCTCCACTGGGACTGAGGCGACCATGAGTGCCCTGCGTGTTGCACGTGGTTTTACCGGCAGAAACAAGTTCATAAAGATAGAAGGTGGTTTCCACGGAGCACATGACTCTGTGCTTATTAAAGCTGGTTCAGGCGCCACCACTCATGGAAAACCTGACTCTCTGGGTGTACCTGAGGACTTCACAAGAAATACATTACAGGTACCGTTCAACGATATAGAGGCACTTACAGAGGTCATGGAAAAGTATGGGAAAGATATTGCAGCGTTCATCCTGGAACCTGTAATGGGTAATGTAGGCCCCATCCTGCCTGACAAAGGTTACCTGCAAGAAGTGCGCAAAATCACAGAAGAGAACGATGTAGTGCTCATTTTTGATGAGGTAATCACAGGTTTCCGTATGGCTATGGGTGGAGCACAGCAATACTATGGAGTTACACCAGATATGAGCACATTAGGCAAGATCATAGGCGGTGGCATGCCCATAGGAGTGTTCGGAGGAAAACGCGAGATAATGGAAATGGTGTCACCATCTGGAGGCGTATACCAGGCTGGTACTTTTAGCGGCAGTCCCACATCAATTGCTGCAGGACTTACTGTTCTTGATATCCTGGAAAAGGAGAATGTACATAAGAAGCTCAATGCCACCGGAGACAAATTGCGTGCAGGCATCACTGACATAGTTGAAGATCTGGGTCTTAACTACAATGTGTGTGGTGTATCCTCGATGTTCAAGGTGTTCTTCGGAGATAAGCCGCGCAACTATCAGGAAGTCCTCAGATGTGATAAGGAAGGATACTTGAAATTCTTCTTTAGGATGCTGGAAAGCGGCATATTCCTGCCCCCATCACAGTTCGAGACGAATTTCCTCTGCACTGCACATTCAGAAGAGGATCTTGATAGGCTTCTGGCTGCATATGAAGCAAATCTCAAATAAGGTTGCTATAACATGATAATAGGAACACGGGGCAGTGCCCTTGCTCTTGCACAGGCAGACATTGTTGCTAAGATGTTGGCTGACAGGGGTATTGATACAAGTCGTAAAATCATAAAGACTACTGGAGACAGATTTACAGATCGGCCCCTGCACGAAGTAGCAGGTGTAGGCGCCTTTGTGCGTGAACTGGATGACAGAATGGTGGAAGGATTCATCGAAATAGCAGTTCACTCCATGAAAGACCTGCCAACGGTCAGGCCGAAAGAACTCACAACTTCTGCGGTACTTGAAAGAGATTCCCCGCACGATGTGCTACTTACCAGGGATGGATCTAAGCTGGATGACCTGCCAAAGGGAGCAGTACTTGGTACTACTTCCATGCGCCGGAAGGCCCAGCTTTTAAGATACAGATCCGATCTGCATATAAAAGATCTGAGAGGTAACATTAACACCCGGATGAAGAAACTTGAAGATGGCCATTACGATGGTATCATGCTTGCAGAAGCGGGTTTACAGCGCATGAAATGGGAGCTTGATGTAGAACGTCTGGATACAGACAGGTTCTGCCCTTCTGCTAACCAGGGAACCATAGCTATTGTGACGCCTGCGGGCTCGGAGGCGGAAACAGTAACTTCTCAGCTTAATCATACCCAGACACGTATCGCCACCGAGATAGAACGCATCGTGACAAAAGATGTAGAGGGTGGATGCACGGCTCCAATCGGTTCATTTTCACAATTCATAAACAATGATGAAGTTAGAGTACTTGCAGAAGTGCTTTCTCTTGATGGTACACGTCAGGTCCGTATTGATGAGGTGATCCCTCTGGAAGACTACCACACTCATGCATCCAAACTTGGCAAGGAACTTGTAGCTAAGGGTGGCAAGGAACTTGTAAAAGAAGCAGTGTCCAAACTCAGGATCAATAAATAGGATCTTAGAGGTTTTTCATGATGAACATCACAGGTCTACGTATGAAGAATCCGACAATACTTGCTGCAGGGATCATGGGTACCACTGGAGCAGCACTTATTCGGATGGCTCGCGAAGGTGCAGGTGCAGTGGTGACAAAATCCATCGGCTCGCAGCCTAAAGATGGACACAGTAATCCAAGCATGGTTAAGCTTGATCACGGACATCTGAATGCCATGGGCTTACCAAATCCGTCCTATGAAGATTTCCTGCCAGAACTAGAGAAAGCAAAGCATAAAGCAGGCGTGCCGGTGATAGCAAGTATTTTCGGTGGCAATGCAGATGAGTTCCGCAAGGTTGCAGAAGGACTGATGTCTGCAAAACCAGATGCTTTCGAACTTAATGTAAGTTGCCCCCATGCCATGGGATATGGCGCATCCGTAGGCACAGACCCTGTAATGGTAAAAGCTGTCACTTTAGCAATATCTGAAATCACTGATATACCAGTTTGGGTAAAACTTACACCAAATGTCACAGACATTGTTACAATAGGTAAAGCAGCACAGGAAGGAGGGGCAAATGCAGTGGTGGCCATCAACACAGTACGTGGTATGGCTATCGATATCCACTCGGGTTATCCTGTGCTAGGTAACCGCTTCGGTGGTCTTTCCGGAGAGGGAATACGCCCTATTGCTGTTAAATGTGTTTACGACCTCCATGAGAAACTGGATATACCTATAATCGGAGTGGGAGGTATATCAACATGGCAGCATGCTATAGAAATGATCATGGCAGGTGCTAGTGCAGTACAAATAGGATCAGCAGTTTATGAAGGGACTAATGTGTTCTCTGATATATCTGAAGGTATTAACAGGTTCCTGAAAGAATATGGTTATACAAATATAGAAGACATTACTGGAATTGCACATGAGAGGTTCTGATGCTCCCACTGAATGCAAATATTGTCAAAATTGTGGATGAAACACCTTCCACCCATACATTCTTTTTCGATCATTTATTTGAAGATGCTATTATTGGCCAGTTCGTCATGGTATGGATAAGAGGAGTAGATGAAATACCCATGACACTTTCCTACAAAAATGCCATTACCGTGCAGAAAGTCGGTGATGCCACATCACGGCTCTTCGACCTGAAAGAAGGCGATTCTCTGGGATTGAGAGGGCCTTTTGGAAAAGGGTTCACACTTCCAAAAGAGGGAGAAAACATATTGCTCATTGCGGGAGGAGTAGGGGCAGCACCTCTTGCACCTCTTGCTGAGAATGTTTTTCCCTCATGCTCTGAGGTAACTACCATTCTAGGAGCCAGAAATGTCAATGAACTGTTGTTCATGGATAGATTCCTTCAATCTGGACAGGTATACATCACTACAGACGATGGTTCTGCACATCGCTGTGGCTTTGTAACAGACGTACTTGATGAAATCGATGTATCGAAGTATGACAGAATATACACCTGTGGACCTGAAATGATGATGAAGAGGGTATTCGGCATTCTTGAACGGGAAAGCGCATTGGAACGCACGGAGTTCAGCCTTCACCGGTATTTCAAATGTGGTATAGGAGTATGTGGCGCATGCTGCATGGACGATGCCGGCCTGAGAGTCTGTAAGGATGGACCAGTGTTTAATGGAAAAGAACTTGTGGGCAGTGAATTTGGGAAATATACAAGGGGCCCCTCTGGACAAAAGAAATTGTTCTGAATAAACAATCAGTTCTAAACAGTCATCACTGATACTTATATATAAGTATATTATATATACCAATTAATCTGATAAGTTGTAGGGATGACCAGATGTATTGTTTGTTTATGAAATGAGGTGTGCTTATGGGCTTGATGGATGACGTAAAATCCAAGAAAAAACAAAAAGAAGCAGAGAATTGGTTTAATATGGGCATCAAAACCCCTGACCCGGAAAAGAAATTAGATTATTTTACTCGTTCTCTGGAGTTAGAACCAAATAATGTTAGTGCATGGGTAAAAAAGGGCAGGATACTCGAAGACATGGGTAAATTCGATGAGGCAAAAAGAAGCTACGACAGAGCTACTCTTCTAGATCCGTCCTTGGACATCCGGATAAAAAAGACAAACTCATTCCCGGAAGATAACAGAATTAATGCACCGGATACCATAATAGAACAGCCGCAGTATGTCCAGGAAGAGACGCAATATGCACAGGAAGAAGAAGATTTAGCTGTGGCGTCTCCTGCAGATACAGATTTTTACGAAGCAGAAGACATTGAAGAAGTTGTATCCTTCAATCTCCCACAAGGAGAAGAATCATTATTCAGCAATATTAAAGAAAAACAATCTTCTATAGCCGAAGAAGAAAAAGAGAATATTGTAATGGATATTGAGTCGACAAGGTCTTCTGGGACTATAAATTTTATCTCCCCTGATCAGGAAATAGTTCCAAACAACAATGTAGCAAGGCAAAATTCGCCTGAAATAATAAATGAAACTATAGCTGCTACCTCATTATCTGAACCAAAAAGTGATAGTGCCATCTATAGAAATGACACCCCAACTTTCGATAAAAGGCCTGCTGCGACCAATGCCCCAGCTATTGGAAATGAAAAAAGGAAAGTTCAACCAGAGAAAACCAGATTATCTTCTTATGTTGATATGGAAGGAAAAAATGCCAATGTTCGCATACCCCTTTCGGAGACTATAAAATTCTGGTTTGTAGGTGCAATAATCCTATTGTTTCTCTACATAATTATCCGCTTGATCAGCTAAGAAACTAAAAAATATGTCTTCCCAAAAGGGGAAGATACAATCAATCAGATCACTACAATGGTACCTGATATCTCAGTGCCCTCAAGCATAAAAGTATAGGTACCTTGCTTATCGAATGTGTAAGTGAATACCTTGCCATAATAGATGGTCTGAGGTTCCCACAGATCCTCCTTGCTTACAACAACGATTGGCATCTTTGGTCTCTGGAGATTTCTCCATGTCACAGATTCTCCGGCTTTTATTTCCATTAGTGTAGGTTCTATGGTCCTGATCATAAGAAACTCCTTTGTCTGGGTGACAGCCTGCACCATTTCCCCGGTTCTTTCCCCTACTTTCTCCTTTGTCTCATTTTGAACCATAATCTGACTTGATTCCGGAACAGAAGGTAGAACGTTCTCTTCCTCGGATTCCGGCACACTTGCCGCGGTAGCTTCGGAAACAACTACAGTACCTGTTATAGTGGTACCGTCCAGCATGAAAGTATATGTACCAGGTGTATCGAAAACAAAGCTGAAAAACTTACCATAATAGATGGTCTGAGGCTCCCACAGATTTTCCTTGCTCACCAGAACTATGGGCTTTTTTGGCCTCTGTAGATTATTCCAGGTAACAGTTTCACCGGCCTCTACTTCCATACTAATGGGGTCCAAGGTTCTGATCATAAGGAATTCGTTCTTCTCTTGAGTAAGCTGTGCGATGGTTCCTGTGACAGTTTGTACCATACCCTCAGTTACATTTTTTGTCTGATTCCATACCATTAAAGGCATGCTTGGAGCCGTGCCTGCCTCTGATTCTTCTTCACCTACGCTTTTCATGATCTTTTCTGAAACAATTACTGACCCTTTCATCTGAGTACCCTCAATGCTAAAGGTGTATGTCCCTGTATTTGGGAAAGTGTAGGAGAAAGACTTACCATAATAGATTGTCTGAGATTCCCACAGACCATCATCACTTACCAGAATGACAGGCTTCTTTGGCCTTTGGAGATTGTTCCATGTAACTGTATCTCCTGCCTGGACCTCTATGGTTTCAGGGCTTAGAGTGGTCATTATAACAAATTGATTCATCGCGGATGATGCCTCTTGTATTGAGGCATTAGTATCTACTATCCTAGCTGATCCTCCATACTGGGAATACAAAGCGTCAGCTGACTGAGCGCTTCCAACCGTAAGAACTATCCCCATGACTAAAGCAAGGATCAAAAGAGGTAATACCATAGATCTCTTGTATGATTGCATCTATTATTCCCCCAATTGAATATAGGCCTTAGGCCTTGTTCAGATGTGTCCAACCTTAATTTCCCCATTTACCAATTGGATCTGAACTTATTAAATGCGGTAGAAAAATATTACTATCGCCACATTAGAATTAATGAGTATACTTATATATACTATACGTTCTAGAAATTATTAAAAATAATTAATATGCAAATAAAAAGAAATGAGTCAGATTAAAGACCCAGTTGCTGCCTCTGCCTTGAAACCAATTCCCGTATCAAAAGGAATACCTGCTTCAGGATACCATTTTTCCAAGAAGGAGAGCATGTGGTATTTGAGAAATGCTTTAAAAGGCATGCTTACCAAAGCCATAGCAATTATGAAAAGTATTAACTCTACTAGAGCAACTGGAGCAAGAACTATCCATTCCAAGCCTGACATAACCAACGATAGCAACAAGTAGAGAATACCATCCACTATCAAGAAAGGTAATAAGGTGACCAGAAGTGCAAGCATTATGATAACAAATCCTGCTATGCCAACAATTATCCCCAACACTGCCCTGCCTACCCAATAAACAATAATCTGTTGCCATTCGAGCTTGAATTTTCTGAGAACTTCCATGATAGCTGACAAAACCCCTACATTACGGTATAATGATACTGGTATAGACATGCTTATGAAGGAGCCAAGAATAGAAGCAATGATTGCAAAAATAATAACAAGAAGCATAACAAGCATCATTCCACCGATGATAGATAGCAAGAAAAAGTCACCTGAAGGCATACCAAATATCACAACAAATGGAAGCACCAGCAATGCGAGCACTAACAGAGACAAAAAAAGTGCCGCTAGCTTGATAATAAACAGCTGCAATCCTTTTCCAAGGAAACGGCGGGAATATTCCCAGAATTTAACACTATTACTTACAAGCGACTCCACCAATACGAATTCCATAACACTGGAAATATACATGAAAAAAAGAATCAGAATTAGCACCAGCGCTATAAGTGCCGTTACAGCTAAACTGAAAGTGGAATCAATCGTATCACCTATTGAATCAAGTGGGTTATAGTCAGAATTATAACCTGAGCCATAGCCTGAATCATATCCGGAATCCATTGAATTTGAAAAAGAGTTAAAAGAGTTACCCCCGTAACCCGAACCTCCGCCCACTAACATAAATATGATGGCAAGTTTTACCCATTTCCAGAAATCAAAGGGTTCAAAAAGACACTTTTTTGTACGCTCGTAAGCGACTTCCACTGCATCTATTACATACCAATCCATAAGAGGAATTATACAGAGTTCACTTAAATAGGTTACCGAATACATTCAAGTATGCGAATAGTACTTTTTCTATTTCCAAAATAATGTGTATTTTTGGAATAATGTTGCTAAAATAAATCAAATTGGACATTAATGCTAACAAATATGGATATCATTTCATTTGTAGGTCAGCAACTTTTGCTATTTCTAACACTCACTCTTATCTACAATGAGCGCAAATCCTTAGCCATATGCTGGGTCGCTTCAGGTACAGGGATGAAATTTTTTATGGGAACGTGGATCGCAACAAGGTAATTGGAAAGGGAAGTGTAGAAGGAAAGGTATTCGAACTTTCCGAACTATGCATTCTTCCCCCATCTGTACCTACGAAGATCGTATGTGTGGGTTTGAACTACCATGACCATGCAGTTGAAGTGAACATGCCCATACCGAAAGAGCCGGTGCTTTTCCTTAAGCCTCCGTCAGCTGTCATTGGACATATGGATAAAATTGTTTATCCGCGCATGAGCGAACAAGTGGATTTTGAAGCAGAGCTGGCTGTAGTCATAGGCAAACGCTGCAAGAACATCAAGAGGAAAAAAGCAGTAGACGTGATAGCAGGATACACATGTTTTAACGATGTAACAGCAAGAGACCTACAACGGAAGGATCGCCAGTGGACACGGGCTAAAAGCTTTGACACATTTGCCCCTATAGGTCCTTTCATAGTACCTGCAGACCAGATAGATCCAGAAAAAGTACGTATAAGTAGCAGAGTAAATGGTGTGACTAAGCAGGACTCATGTACTTCAAATCTCATTTTTGATATACCTTATCTCCTCGAATTCATTTCCAACGTCATGACCCTCGAAGTTGGTGACATTATTGCCACAGGTACTCCACCGGGCGTGGATTCTTTGCACCCCGGAGATGTCGTAGAAATAGATATCGAAGGTATAGGTATTCTAAAGAATGAGGTGATATAATGCTTTTTGACCAGATCGAACGGGAACTGGACATCTCTGAAAGACATCTGGTAGTCCTTAAGACGGTAGTGGAAAAAGGACCAATCGGCATACTTAAACTTGCAGAAGAAACCGGGATGCCTACCCATAAAGTGCGCTATTCACTTCGAGTACTGGAACAAGAACAACTTATCAAGCCTTCTATACAGGGTGCCATAGCAGGTCCGGCCGTGAAAAAATTTAAGAAAGACTTTGTGGATGACATGACCAGACTTCAGGAAATGACAGCCACTATACTTCGGATCGGAAGGTCAATCTAATATCTATATTACCCTTAAAAGGTATACATTTTTATATTTTTGTACTTAATGTATTGCTCCACAGAACATTAACTTTAACTAGTTTCCACTCAACTAAGCCCAGAATAATACGCTTCAGATGACACAGGAAATTAATTCCGTATCCAGGGAGAGTCCGGATGACATTAACTGATGAGGATAAACAGATCATTGAGAAATACGCACTTCAAAATGCTGTGAAGTATGGAAAAGCCCCACAGCTTGCGGCTGTGATGGGCAAGGTGATGGGAGAATGCACCCATCTGAGAGCCAGTGCAAAAGAAGTATCGCCTCTTATACAAGAGATCCTGGAAAGGGTCGCAAAAGAAACTCCTGAGCAGTGGCAGGCAAGACTTGAAGCTCTTGCTCCTGAAATGATAGAGAACATGTGTGCTAAAAAGGAACCTGTAAAGGGTTTGAAACCACTTGAAGGTGCCGAGTGTGGAAAAGTAGTCATGCGCTTTGCACCCAACCCTAATGGTCCTCCTACGCTGGGCAGCACCCGTGGTATAGTGGTGAACTCCGAGTACGTGAAGATGTACGAGGGCAAACTTATAATCAGGTTCGATGACACAGACCCGCAAACCAAGAGGCCTATGCTTGAGGCTTACGATTGGTACTTGGATGACTGCAAGTGGCTAGGTGCTGAACCTGACCAAGTGGTCATTGCGTCCGATCGCATACCGCTTTATTATAAGTATGCACGACAGCTCATAGAACAGGGCAATGCATATGTGTGCTTCTGTACCAGCGAGGATTTCAAGAACCTCAAGGATATCAGCGAGCCTTGTCCCCACAGAGATGCAAACCCGCAGGAGAACCTTATGCACTGGGACAAGATGCTGGCCGGAGAATATGAAGCAAAGGATGCAGTGCTTCGCCTGAAGACAGACATCAAGCATAAAGATCCTGCAATAAGGGATTATGGAATTTTCCGCATTGTTAAACAGCCCCATCCACGGCCTGAAGTCGACTCTAAGTATGTGGTCTGGCCTCTTTTGGATTTTGAGGGAGCCATTGAGGACCATGAGCTTGGCACCACCCATATCATACGGGGTAAGGACCTGATGGATAGTGAGACACGCCAGACATACATCTATAAGTACCTAGGCTGGAAGTATCCAAAGACCATGCACTGGGGCAGGGTGAAAATGCACGAGTTCGGCAAGTTTAGTACCAGTACCTTGCGCCGTGCAATTGAGGAAGGCGAATACTCCGGCTGGGATGACCCGCGCCTTCCAACTCTAAGGGCTATGCGCAGAAGGGGAATATTGCCCCAGGCTATCCGCAAGTTCATGATAGAGATGGGTGTAGGCGAGACTGATGTGAGTATCAGCATGGACACGCTGTACGCTGAGAACAGAAAGATAATAGACCCTCTCGCTAGCAGGTACTTCTTTGTATGGGATCCTGTGGAACTCCCAATAGCAGGTGCACAACCCCGCACAGCCAAACCCCCAAAACACCCCACAGAGAACAAGGGACACCGCAGCATTGATGTTGCAGATAAGGTACTCGTGTGCAAAGATGATGTGGACCAGCTTCAGGTAGGCTCACGCATCCGCCTGAAGGACCTGTACAATATAGAGATCACTTCACTTTCTCCGCTACAGGCTAGTTATATAGGTGATGAAGTTGCCAACCTTAAAAAGGACCGCATGAAGATCATCCACTGGGCACCAGTTAATGGAATCCCTGTCAGAGTGCTCTCTCCTGATGGCGAGTTCAAAGGTATTGGAGAAAAGCTGATCTCAACCGAACTGGATAAGGTTGTGCAGTTTGAAAGATTTGGCTTCTGTAGAATCGATTCTGTAGGCTCAGAGATCGTGGCTTACTTTACACATAAGTAATTAATTTGGGTGGGTAGAAACCTACCTATTCTCTTTTTTATCGATATTCTTGTTTCTTAGTATACATTTTAGGATGAAGAGTAGTTTGTCGTATATATACGACAAAATTTGCATATTTTATCGACTATACTCGATAGACATATAAATGAGAAGATTATGATTATTCTTTGTGGATACAAAGGAAAAGCTGAAAAGTGTCATTGTTGAGTGGCAGGGAAGGGCATTGCCACAACTGCAGAAACGAAGGTATGAACTAAACATAGATGTGCCTCATGTAAATGACATTGTGGGTGTCAGAAGATGCGGTAAAACCTATTATATGTACCAACTGATCTCTGAACTGCTTGACAAGGGAGTGTCAAAGAGCAATATATTGTATCTGAACCTTGACGATGACAGGTTGCAGCCGCTGAACGGAGATGAATTGCAACTGCTGATAGAGACATTCAGGGAAATGCAGGAGGCATCCGAAGAAGCTCGCCTGTATTTGTTCCTTGACGAGATCCAGAACTTTCCTTCATGGGAAAGATGGGTCAAAGGCATCTATGACAGAAAACAGAATGTAAAGATAGTAATAAGTGGCTCCAATGCATCCCTGCTTTCGCAGGATATCTCCACTTTATTGACAGGCCGGCATCTCAGCACCAGGATGTTCCCATTCAGTTTTGCGGAATTCCTGGAGTATCATGGAGTTGGCTATGATCTCAAAACGCTTCCCTATTCAGAAGACCGGACAGCGGTCAAAAGGAGATTTAATGAGTACCTTGAAAAGGGAGGATTCCCTGAAACCATTGTCTACGCGGCAGTACAGCATAGGGAAACATTGCAATCATATTTTGACGATATAATCCACAGGGATATCATCTCAAGGTATGGTATCCGCAATCCCATGATATTCAAGGATCTTGCCCTGTTCTGCATATCCAACATTGCAAAACCGCACACATACAACTCCCTCAAAAAATTGTTTGCCAGCCATTCGTCACTCAGCACGGATGCCATAATAAATTATATTGCATACCTAGAGGATGCTTTTTTGTTGTTTAGCGTCAGCCATTATGATGAATCGCTGAAACAACAAATGAACAAGCCCCGGAAATTGTATTGCATAGACACAGGTATGATCAATGCCGTATCCTTCAAACTGTCATCTGACATCGGACGATTATATGAGAATCTTGCATTCATCCACCTTTTGCGCTTGGGTAACGAAGTCTATTACTGGCAAGACCTGAAGGGTTTAGAAGTTGATTTCGTCACAAAGCAAGGACTTAGCCCCACACAACTTATACAGGTCTGCTCAGACCTGTCGGATTCTCAAACAAAAGAACGAGAGATAAATGGCCTACTGGCAGGCATGAAACATTTCAAAATGCAGGAAGGAACTATCATTACAGCGGATACTTTTGGTGAGGAGGAGATTGATGGGAGGAGAGTGAGGTATGTGCCGCTTTGGTGGTGGTTGCTGGAAGGAGAAAATGTAAACTAGTGTAATTAAATGAGTTTTGAACACACCCCTCTGAATAATTAAACATATTCAATAGTATTTGTTGAAAAATATACAGCTGATATTGTAAAATAATGAAGCATTAAAATAAGCCAATTACCCGATATTGAAATAGATAAATCCTACATCTCAAGCGAACAAAATCAATATATAGTATCGTTCTTATGGAAAAACTCTATTCAAAACCAAATAGAGGTGACGATATGAAGAAAGTGCTCAACTTTTTAGTATTGGGACTGCTGGTTGTAAGCCTGGTAGCAATTTCAGGCTGTACAGACAAAGCAGCAGAACCAACAGAACAGCCAACAAGTGAAACTGCGCCTATGGCTTCAGAGAATGGAAGCGTACCACCAGAGGGTCCGGGAATGCAGCCAGGAATGAATGGCACAATGCCCCCCACAAATGGAACAATGGGACCAGGGATGAACGGTTCAGCAAACATGACCGCACCTGAGACCACAATCTAAAATTAAAGATTATATTTATACAATGCTCTTCTTTGTTGATAGTTCCGTTTTTGCAGAAGTATGCAAAAGCGGAAACATCAATGATATTAAAACACAAAATAGCACTCATTTATTCAAAGTGCATTCAACATCTTCGATTCTAATTCTTTTTTCAGGATATGCTATTTTACCCCTCTTTCCTATGAAAGACTCATCCATATCAGCTGACATCTGTATGGCCAGAGATACCGGAATGCCCATGACCAACATATCTGGAGGGAACCACGGGTTTCCAGTAGGATCAGTGGGACCGATATAAGCAGAATCTTTTGGTGCATATTCTGCCATGCCTGCAGGGAAAGTTATCATCACTGAACAGGTAGCTCCGGCTGGGATCAGAGTCTTGAAGAAAGGATCGGAACTGCTGAACTGCGCCAGCCCGCACAGGTTCCTGATCTGCTCAGCAACTGCAAAGAGGATAACCGATCTGATCGTTGCTGGCTCAATTTCATCGGTACACGGTGCAATGACAATATATTTTCCTGGAGGCGTAATTTTACCAATGCGCTCTTTCTGCTCATCAAATAGTTCTGCTGTTGCCTTCAAATGCTCCGTAGCACCACCACGGAAATCCGGGATGCCCACGGTCACAAAATACTTTAGTTTAGGGTGCGGTTCTGCAAAACCCATCCACACCAACCCACCGCCGCAACACTGCTCATGACCTGCTTCGATGTAAACAGCGGATTTTTTCTCCGAAAGCGCAACACTATAGGCGACCCTTGCTATGCACCGATCAATTTTATATGATGGCACAGCATCTTGAGGTATCTCATCTGTGCCGTATACACACAGGGGGCGCAACTTCAGCCTCCCGGCCTCCACAAGTTTCTTCCCCAGCTCCCCAACGCTTAACATATTAACACCCCACCCTATCCACCTTGTGCAAAATATGCCTACAACCAGCCCTTTGAAATCCAGTGGTCCACATTATGAGGCCACTGCTCTTTGTTGGCTATTAGGATGTTTCTGAACCCTTCTCTCCATGCCTTATGTACCGCTTCCTGCTCTGGATATTTTCTTTCCTCACGTATTGCTTCCACAAGATCTCTACCCATCTCATACGATCTTCC
>DAKU01000018.1 GCA_002508425.1 Methanosarcinaceae archaeon UBA470 | reverse complement strand
GGAATAAACGAGAATATCCGCAATGCTATGGAAGATGAAAGTGTAAAAGCAATTGTATTAAGGGTTGATAGCCCTGGTGGTTCTTCAACTGCCGGAGAAGAGATATATGAAGAAGTGAAAAAAGCTCATGATGAAGGCATGCCTATAGTAGTCTCCATGGGTAACGTAGCTGCCAGTGCAGCATATCATATATCCGTACCTGCTGATGTGATCGTGGCGAACCCCTCTACAATGACAGGCAGTATAGGCGTGATCTGGACTTTTCAAAATATGTCCGCATATAATGAAAAAGAAGGAATTCAATATCACATAGCCAAATCCGGGGAGTTCAAAGATATGGGTGGCTCCTGGAGAGGCCTTTCAGATGAAGAAAAGGAATATGCAGACAGTGTAATAATGGAAGTTTACGAAACTTTCGTGACAAATGTTGCAGAAGGCCGTAATATGTCCGTCAGCGAAGTAAAAGACCTTGCAGATGGAAGAATATACACCGGTAAAAAGGCAAAAGAATTAGGCCTTGTGGATGAACTTGGAAATTTCTATGATGCCATTGATATTGCCACGGAACTGGCTGGCATAGAAGGGGAACCTACAATAGTCTACATGAACAAGCCTTCCCTGTCAAGTCTGCTATTCGGTTCTGAATCTCAAACTTCGAACACATCCATTGAAACTGTATTAAAGCAGTATCAAGAAACACCATATGGTCATTTGTCCTGAACTAGTCTGGACATATGCCCACTTATTTTTATTTTTGTGTTCATCCCATCGGATGTTATTTTTGTCCAAGCTCCCTGCACTGCTCATGCCTGAAGCAGCCCACCACATGATCATTGACCATGCCAATTGCCTGCATGAAAGCATAGAGGATTGTAGGACCTACGAAATTGAACCCTCTTTTTTTCAGATCCTTACTTATCTTTTCTGCAATTTCGGTCTTTGCTGGGATTTCTGCCAATAATGTCCATGAATTCTGCACAGGTGCATTGTTCACAAAGCTCCAGATGTAAGTGTCAAACGAGCCGAATTCATCTCTCACTTTTTTGAAAGCCCGTGCATTATTAATGGCAGACCGTACCTTGAGCTTGTTGCGGATAATGCCTGCATCTTTAAGCAATTCACCCACTTTTGAATCATTGTATGTTGCAACCTTTTCATAATCAAAATTATCAAAAGCCTTTCTGTAATTATCCCTTTTTTTGAGAATCGTTTCCCAGCTTAAGCCCGCCTGTGCACCTTCCAGCACAAGGAATTCGAAAAGCAGCCTATCATCATGTACTGGCACACCCCACTCCTCATCATGGTATTTGATGGCAAGGTCACTTAAAGAAGCCCATTCACATCTTACTGGCATAAGAGGTGGATTTGTGCTATATAATATTATATTTTACTGATGTTTTTTGGTTATTAGTTTATAAACGTGCAGATGAAAAAGAATCCATAGAGGATTTATTTGATGTTCTGTTAAGAGGCTGGAATGAAAACATCGTTCGATCTGCATGCACTGGAATACGATTCCTGGTATGATGAGCACAGTAAAGTGTTCGATTCTGAGCTGGCGGCTATAAACAAAGTGCTGGCACATACCCATCCGGAACAAAGGTCCATCGAGATTGGAGTAGGTACTGGCAGATTTGCTGAGGGCCTGCATATCACCTATGGTTTAGATCCTTCCATAGAAATGCTTAAAATAACCAGGGAACGAAAAATAATTTGCACACAGGCTGTGGCTGAAAACTTGCCTTTCAAGGAGAAAAGCTTTGATATTGTTCTGATGGTCACTGTAGCCTGCTTTCTGACCAACCCGCATCAAGCATTCTCTGAGGTTTACAGGATACTAAAACCAGATGGCAGACTTGTCCTGGGAATGATAGACAGGAACAGTGAACTTGGAAAGACATATGAGAAAAAACAACAGGAAAACCGGTTTTACAGATATGCAAGATTCCGTTCAGTAGAAGAAATCTCCGAATTCCTCCATGAAGCATGTTTAAGAGAAGTTACTACAGTCCAGACACTTTTTAGACCACTTGAAATGATAGAAAATGCTGAACCCGTAAAATATGGTTATGGAGAAGGAGGATTTGTGGTTATTAGTGCAATCAAGGAAAAACATGACAGTTGATAAGTACTCAAAGATCAATATATCAATAAGGATTTGAGTACACTAAAATATGCAATAAGGGGAGTATGAAATGCAAGAGATAGGTAAAGATTTCATGAAATTGACAAGGTTCCAGTACCTTGCAAAAGCACCACAAACAGAAGGATATCCTCAGCCACCTCTACAAAAGGATCCAGATGATGCTCTAGAGATAATAGAACTACCTAATCCGGATACTGTTCATGTCAAAGACATGAATTTAAGGCGTGCCATCGAACATCGTACCAGCGTGCGCAGCTATTCTGATAAGCCCCTTACACTTAACGAACTCTCATACCTCCTGTGGTGTACACAGGGAGTGAAAGAAACTATAGAGAATGTTGTCACTTTCAGGACTGTGCCCTCGGCAGGAGCAAGGCATGCACTGGAAACATACTTGTTGATCAACAATGTGGAGGGCCTTGAGCCCGGATTGTATAGGTTCCTTGCCATATGGCATAAACTGCTCCAATTAGATATTGAGACCGACATGGCAAAAGAGATTACAGAAGCCTGCCTGGGACAGGATTTTGTAAAGAAAAGCGCAGTGACTTTCATATGGACAGCTGTTGCATACAGGATGAAATGGAGATACGGTGAAAGAGGATACCGTTACCTGCACCTTGATGCAGGCCATGTATGTCAGAACCTGTACCTTAGTGCAGAAGCCATTGATTGCGGGGTTTGCTCCATAGGAGCATTCTTGGATGATGACATGAACGAACTTCTGGATATTGACGGTGAGCATGAGTTTGTGATCTATATTGCCACAGTAGGAAAGAAATGAAAGATGGGAACAAGATAAGAGTTCTCAGGGAATTGCAGGTTATTCCGGGTGTAGGTGAAAAAACTTCAGAGGATCTCTGGGAATTGGGTATTCGTTCCGTCAAAGATCTAAAGGGGAAAGACCCTGAAGAACTCTACCTGAGACTCTGTGATAATGCCGGAATGAAGATAGACAGGTGCATGCTCTATGTCTTCAGGTGTGCAGTGTATTATGCATCGAATGAGGAGCATGATCCACAGCTTCTGAAATGGTGGAACTGGAAGGATAATAAATAGTGTTCCTGGAAAACATCAATAAATCAACATTTCAATCCTAAATTCTATACTCCTTTAAAATGCCTGCAATTTATAGTATCTAAACTACACCAGGTTGAGCAACTGGTATTTCAAAAGAGAATGTAGAGCCTTTACCTACCTCGCTTTCCACCCATATCCTGCCGCGATGTAATTCAACCAATTCTTTGGTCAATGCAAGTCCAAGCCCAGTACCCTGATACTTGCGACCGTAAGATGAATCCAGTTGCGTGAATGGCCTGAAAAGTTTCTTCTGATCCTCCACAGATATGCCTATGCCGGTGTCAATAATGGAGATACGTACCATGTTTTCTACTATACTTATACGAATGTTTATTTCCCCTCCTTCAGGTGTGAACTTGATAGCATTTCCAAGCAAATTGTACATGATCTGTTTTAGTTTAGCCACATCAGCCATTAAAATATTCACGTATTTGTCCTTTTGTACACTTACAGTTAGGTGCTTCTTCTTTGAAAGAGGCTGCATAGTCCCTACCATTTCTACAATAAGTGGCTCAATGCAGATCTTCTCAGGAGAAAGTTCCATCATGCCGGCTTCTACTTTTGCTATGTCAAGTATTTCATTGATAAGGTTAAGCAGGTGTTTACCACTTTTAGAGATGTACTGAAGACAGTGATCCTGTTTTGGGGGAAGCTCGCCTAAATCTCCTTCCAGCATAACATCAGAAAAACCAATTATAGAATTTAGAGGTGTACGTAGTTCATGGCTCATATTAGCAAGGAATTCACTCTTTGTGCGGCTTGCAGCCTCTGCAATAACTTTTGCCTGAAGCAAGGATTCCTCCAGCTCTTTACGGTCAGTGATATCCCTTATGATAACCATCTGCCCCATTGCGTTCCGATGTTTATCATGCAATGTCAAGAATGTAATATGGAACCAGAAAGTGGAACCTTCAATTTTCTCTATGACCTCTAGATTATTTCTTCCACTTGCATCAGGTTTTCTTTTTAAAAGATTACACCACGGTTCAGACAATTCCGATACATGTGTTCCTATGTCCTTTGGTTTTATGTAACAGCTATTCATAGCAGAATCATTATAATCCACAATTCGCTGCTCCGTATCAAAAACTATGACACTTTCAGGGAGATTCTCAAAAAGTAGACTGCGAGCTAGAGGAGTCAGATTGAACAATTTGTATCGTGTAAATCCTATGAATATAATGATTGCACTCAATGTGAGAGAAAAAGGGAATGGATCAATACCCCACGGAGATATTCCAGCCAAATAGATCAAAATGGTTAAAAGGGGAATAGAGGAGCCGATTATTACAATGGCAATCTGTTTACGGAAAACGGGAAGTGTTCCAGGCAGCATACTGAAAAGTAGAATAAGACCTAGGACAATACAGATGAAAGTATATGAAAAATGTACCCAGTACCATACGCCAGGATCAAAGTCCAACACTGGAAAGATGCCATCATAATTTATGTAATATGTTTTGTGGAACAATGTGTGGTATTTTGTGGTGAAAACAAGTAGAACAGTTGTGATAGAAATTCCCAGAAAAAAAGCCAATAAAGGCATTGGCAGTAAGTTTTTTTTACCACTATAGTTCATTATAAATAACAGAAAGGATAAAGGAACAAAAGGAATTCCTATATATTCTAGCTTGTAAAATATAATGGATGTTTGAAGGTTAATGGAAGATATCTCAAGCCCATAGAAAAAAGAATATATTGCTATGGAACCCAGAAGCATGGGCATATATTTTGAACCTGGAGTTGTCTTATAGTTTTTTGTATAATAGAGAATAATACAGACAATGATACATGATGTGAATACAGGGATGGAGTAAACGTTAAAATACATCTTTACTTCCTCATTGCCAGTAAAAAGCTCGTTCAGTGAAGTTT
>DAKU01000003.1:18341-20018 GCA_002508425.1 Methanosarcinaceae archaeon UBA470 | reverse complement strand
CAAACCCAGCTGCACCAACACTCGCGGGTAGCTACGATACTTCTGGTTATGGATACAGCGTTGCAGTAGCAGGTAATTATGTATATGTAGCTGATTTTAATAATGGACTGGTTATTCTTAGTGTTGACAATGGATCAGACGTAAATCCACCGGCCTCTGTAACAGATCTGAATGAAATAAGTGCAGGTCCAAGCTGGATAAGGTGGACATGGGTAAACCCCAGTGACGCAGATTTCAGCCATGTGATGGTGTATATTGATGGTGCATTTGTTGAGGATGTAGTTGGAGGAGTTTACGAATTAACCGGCCTTACTGAAGGAACAACGCATACCATAAGCACAAAGACCGTAGACACATCAGGTAACACCAATCCCACATGGGTAAATGACTCAGCAGTAGCAACGACTACACTTCCTTCAGATACCACACCACCAGGATCTATAGCAAACCTCGAAGAGACAGACACAGATTCAGACTGGATCAATTGGAGCTGGACAAATCCTGAAGATGATGATTTCAGTTATGTGATGGTATACATTGATGGTGAATTTGTTACAAATACGACTGACAGGTCTATTAATTTCTATAATGCTACCGAACTCTCAAAAGGTACTACATACACTATAGGTTTGCAGACAGTAGACACTTCAAGTAATATCAATTCGGTCCTGGTAAATGATTCGGCTACTGCAATAAAACTTCCAAAGGTGTTAAACCTCGCCGGAACAAACATCACAAAGACTTCTATCACTCTCCTGTGGGAAAATTCTGAGGACACTGCAGAAGTGAAAATAAGCCGTAATGATATGATTCTTGGGAATGCAAGTAGTTCAACATCTTATGTAGACAACAACCTTAGCAGCGGCAAGAGTTATACTTACACTTTAGTCCCATACAACGAGGAAGGAGTGGAAGGAAAAGCAGTAACAGCTATATTGAAAACCAAGTCCGGAAGTAGTGGTGGCGGAAGCAGTGGCAGCAGTAGCTCAAAGAGCAGTGGTGGCGGAAGTGGAGGTGCAGCCTCTGTAGAGGACTTTTCAAACCTTGCACTGAAAGATGTTGCGAATGCTTATCTGAGAATTGATACGAACGTCACCTATGAGTTCACAAAGGAAGGAAACCCCATACAGTCTATCAGCTTCTATTCCCTGAAAAACTCTGGCCAGATAACATCCACCGTAGAAGTACTTAACAACAGATCAAAACTGGCTAACAGTACTCCTGATGGATCAATATACAAATATGTAAATATCTGGGTAGGCAAAGCCGGATTTGCAACAGCATCTAACATTAAGGATGCGCAGATCAAGTTCAAGGTGAACAGTTCTTGGATACAAGATATGGGCTTAAATCCAGAGGACGTAAAGTTACAGATATACAATGGAACTACATGGGAAATATTGCCGACCACTCTGGAAAGCAATGCTACAGGCTATGTAGTATATGAAGCTCAGACTTCCGGATTCTCTCCGTTTGCAATCACTGCTGAAAAGGAACTTGCTTCCTCTCCAAGTAGTGAGACTGAAGTCCAGAATATCAGTTCTAATGCTACATCTGTAACAAAGGAAACAAAAGTTCCAGGCTTTGAGGCACTGTCCGCAATTGTAGGTATGCTTGCGGTTGCATACCTCATAAGGAAAAATTAAGTTGCAAAAAGAGAAGGTTCAACACCTTCTT
>DAKU01000003.1:10572-18190 GCA_002508425.1 Methanosarcinaceae archaeon UBA470 | reverse complement strand
TATACATCTCCTTTCAGACCGGAGTATTAAAAGTTTAAGTGGTTCGATCATGCAAAGACAGGTAATTATTCCTGTTGTACTTCTGATTGCTTTTATTATTAGTGTAGGTAATCAAAAGTACTGTTTTCAGAAAAGTGGAAATGCCTCACACATAGCTGCTGCTTGTTTCAGTAGTAGTGATGTTGTACCACCGTTCTCAGGTGTGCCGGGAATACTTAATGAAAAAATTAATTCAGATAAAAATAACACTTATCTAAATTATACTGACCGCGTCAGTGATGAGTATGAGGGGATTTCCAAGCCTTACACCAGAAATGAGAAGAACGTGGTCCAATACTTTCCAAGTAGAAAAGAAAGTAGTTTCCACTATATAATTATTACAAAAAGTGAAACAGATAATGAATTTGCTTTCGAAACCACTAAAACTGGAGTGATAAAGTGCAACTCAAGTCAAGTGGATGTATCTATTTTGGAGTCGCAGTATTTTTGATGCTAATGATCGCAGGGATCGGAGCAGCTGAAGAACTCAAAGTAGATTTAGTTAGTCAATATAATGAAAATAACTACGATACCGCCAGTATTACAAATGCTATTATAACACAGGGAGAAGATTTTGTCAGTCACCGCGGTGGAAGCATTTACAACGTTGTTGTAAACGGCAATTATGCATATGTTGGACAAGGACAGGATTTACTGGTTTTAGATGTTACTGATGTTTCCAATCCTATCGAAAAAGGGAGAGTTACAACTCCATCAGTAATTAACAATATTGTTATATCAGGAAATTATGCATACGTAGCCGATGGACAAAATGGCCTGGTAATAGTTGACATCGCAAATTCAGCAGCACCAACTATTTCAGGAAATTATAGTTCAATTTATGCGGGAGGCGTTGCATTATCAGGAAATTATGCATACATAGCCAGTGGAAGTAGAGGCCTTGTTTCATTGGACATCACAAATCCAGCAGCGCCAACTCGTGTAGGGACCTACAACACTACCGGTTTTGCTTCCAAGGTTGTTGTTGAAGGAAACTATGCTTACATAGCAGATGATGCCAGTGGACTTGTCGTAGTAAACATCGTGAATCCAGGTGTATTAACTCTTACTGGTAGCTACGATACAGCTGGCACTGCATCTGACGTTTTCGTATCAGGAAATTACGCATATATAGCCGATGGTGACAGTGGCCTTCAGGTAATAGATATCGAAGATCCGTCAGCACCAACGCTTGCAGGCAATTATGATACTGCTGGCTTTGCAACAGACGTAATGGTAGATGGAACTCATGCATACATAGCTGATGCAACAAACGGCTTTGTAATTCTAGATATTACAAATCCAGCAGCACCAGCAAGTGCAGGAAGTTACACCATGGAATCAATACATGCTTATTGTGTTGATGTAGAAGGAAATTATGCTTATGTGGCCTTTGGCAGAAGTGGCCTGTCAATTGTGGATATCACAAATCCAGCCGCAACAACCAATGCAGGAACTTATACCACCACTGCTGGATTTGCAAATGGTATAGCTGTGTCAGATGACTATGCATACATTGCTAATGGTTACATGGGTCTCATGATAGTAGACATCACAAATCCAGCAGCACCAGCAAGTGCAGGAAGTTATATCACCACAGGATATGCACACGATATCGCAATGTCTGGAAATAATGCATACGTAGCTGATGGTAGAGCTGGTCTTGTAATCATCGATACAACTAATGCAACAGCACCAACACTTAAAGGCAAATACACTGATACCATTAATCAGGCATTTGGAGTTGCTGTATCAGAAAATTACACATATGTTGCATATAACAGCAGTGGAATTGTGATCTTAGATGTCACAAATCCAGCAGCACCTGTAGCCGTTGGAGGATACGATACTGCAGGCACTTCAGAAGATGTTGTTGTAGAAGGAAATTATGCATATGTGGCTGATGGTGACAACGGCCTTGTGATCGTTGACATCACAAATCCAGCAGCAGCAGCGCTTAAAGGAACTTATGATACTGTCGGCGATGCAGAGGGAGTTGCTGTAGCAGGCAACTACGCATATGTGGCTGATGGTTCTAATGGACTTGTAGTAGTAGATGTCACAAACCCAGCAGCACCAACACTTGTAGGCAATTATGATACTAATTTTGCACAGAGCGTTACGGTATCAGGCAATTATGCATTTATTGCAGACGATAGCGCTGGACTTGTGATAGTTAATATCGCTAACCCAGCAGCATTAATCAATGAAGGTAGCTTCAATACTGCTGGATTTGCATATGACGTTGCAGTATCAGACAATTATGTATATGTAGCCGACTTTGGAAATGGTCTTGTCATCCTTAGCGTGGACGGAGCAGCTGATACAGTTCCGCCAGCATCTGTAACAAACCTAAAAGAAGCAAGTTCAAATTCAAGTTGGATTAATTGGACATGGACAAAACCCAGTGATGCTGACTTCAGTCATGTAACGGTTTACATTGACGACGTGTTCGTTACAAATACATCTGAAGCATATTATAATTTAACAAACCTCACTGAAGGTAGCACACACACCATCGGCCTCAAAACCGTTGATACATCAGGGAACATTAACCCCATATGGACAAATGATTCAGCAAATGCGACAGAACTATTGGTAGATACCATACCACCGGCATCTGTTACTAACCTTGATGATTCAGATTCAGATTCAAGCTGGATCAATTGGGCATGGACAAACCCCTCTGATGCGGACTTTAGTTATGCAATGGTATACATTGATGGAGAATTTGTCACAAACACAACCAACAGTTCCGTCAATTCATACAATGCAACTGGACTTTCTAATGCAACTAACTACACTATTGCCATCTGCACAGTGGATGCATCAGGAAACATTAATTCTACATTGGTTAATGACACAGCCATAGCAATGAAACTACCTGGGATCTCCAATGTTGCTGGAAGCGACATCACAAAGAATTCAATTACATTGACATGGGATGCTTCTAACGACACCAGCCGTGTACAAATAGGAAGAGATGGCGCTATCCTTGGTAATGTTACCAATTCAACATCTTACGTAGATAGTGGCTTGTCAGCTGGTAAGACTTACAGCTACACCCTGGTCCCATACACCAGCGAAGAACTGGCAGGTAAGGCAGTAACTGCTAAACTCAATACCAAGTCTTCCAGTAGTGGAGGAAGCGGTGGAAGCAGCAGCTCAAAGAGCAGCAGCAGTAGTGGAGGAAGCTCTGGTGCAGCTTCAGTAGAGGACTACACAAACCTTGCATTAAAAGATGCTAACACTCAATACTTGGAAATGAATGAAAATGTAACCTATCTGTTCACAAAGGAAGGAAACCCTGTACAGTCAATCAGTTTCTATTCCCTAAAGAACTCAGGCCAAATAACATCCACTATAGAAGTATTGAACAACAGATCAAAACTGGTTAACACCACTCCTGAAGGATCCATATATAAATATGTCAATATATGGGTAGGCAAGGGAGGATTTGTTACATCATCTACCCTAAAGGATGCTAAGATAAACTTCAAGGTTAACAATTCCTGGATGGACCAGATGGATGTAGAACCAGAAGATGTGCAGCTACAGATATATAGTGGAAATGCATGGGAAATGCTGCCTACTACTGTTGTAAACAGCACAGAAAGCTATGTAACGTTCGAGTCAGAGACATCTGGATTCTCTAACTTTGCAATAACTGCTGAAAAGACACTTGAGTCTCCTGTAAGCAGTGAAGTGGAAACCCAGACAGAAGAAGTGGCCACTGACGTAACTAGCAACGCCACTCCAACAACTGAAGAGCCACAAACACCAGGCTTTGAAACCTTGTTTGCAGTTGGAGGTCTTCTTGCAGTTGTGTACCTTGTAAGAAGGAACTGAGTTTTAAAATGAGAAGGGTTTAAACCCTTCTTCTAATTTTTTTATTAGTTTTCTTAAAGTAATTAGACTAAATCGTTTTCAATGACTTCTTTTTGATAACTTCGAACTCTTTTGAAGTTTAAGCAAGGTATATACGGCAGTTTTACCCACTCTAACATATGCGAATATGAGAGTTTGAGGGTAGAGATATGTCTAAAATCTTTAAATTACTAGTTTTGTCACTGATGTTGATATCCATCTTCGTTTCGGGATGCCTGAATTCCGAAGGAACATCTTCCAATATTGCAGGCCAATGTGAAGATGGTACATCGATTTCAGGTGACGAGTTCCTGATACTTGCACCCAAGACACTTTTTTCAGGAGGAGAAAGTGCTGTAACCATGGCTGCCTTCAATGGTGGCCAGCCTGTGGTAAGATGCGTGGAATACACGCTTACAGATGCAAACAACGAGGTGATCCCACTGGTACAGGCATCGACCTCAGAAGCAGGTAATGCGGTAGCTTCATTTGAAGTGCCTGAAATAGAAGAAGGACAGTACAATCTTACCGCCAAGCCCGAGGGATCTGATATCGAATTCACTGCTACCATACAGGTAGTGAGAAACAATCCTATTTTTATCGAAACGGATAAGCCTATCTATAAGCCCGGGCAGACCATCCACGGCCGCTTGCTCACTGTGAACAACAACCTGCTTCCCGTAGAACAAGAGACCATGGTGGAAATTGCTGATGCAAAAGGTGTCAAGGTATTCAAGGAGAACCTTACTTCAAATGAGTATGGTGTAACATACTTTGATCTTCCCCTCGCATCTGAACTCAACCTGGGCACCTGGAAAATAAAAGCAACATCAGGCAGTTCCACTTCTGAAGTGGATATTCGAGTAGAAAAATACGTGCTGCCTAAATTCGATGTGAATATCTCTACTCCTAAAGACTGGGTCCTTGTATCTGAACCAGTGACAGGGTCCGTATCAGCAGAATATTTCTTTGGGAAGCAGGTGGAAGGCAATGTGACCGTAGATGCTATGCGTTATGTAGGTACCTGGGAGCAATATGCCACCTTCAGGTCTGCGCTCAAGAACGGTTCAGTGGAGTTTGAACTGCCGGAAGTAGGTTATGCAGCAGGCACTTATGGTGCAGAAGGGCAAGGCAGCCTCATGCTCAATATCACTGTGACCGATACAGGAGGACACAACGAGAAGTCTACACAACTGCTGACAATAGCACAATCTCCCATTGTACTGAAACTAATACCCGAGTCTAATTCCATAAAACCTGGCATGCCCTTGCAGGTGCTGCTTGTGACCCAGGATCCCGGAGGAAAGCCTCTGGATACAGAAGTGAAGATCACTGCAAGTTTCACTGATGAGAATTACAAACAGGAGACACAGCAGGATACCATAAAGACTCAGAACGGCACTTACCTGCTAACCTATGATGTGCCTGCCAATGCACATGCATTTGACCTTTCAGCAGAAGCAGAGGATGCTTATGCATCTGTAAATCTCAACGCCGTATATTCACCTTCCGCCAGTTTCATACACATCACCCAGACCAGTGAGGGAATACCGAAAGTGGGAGAATCAGTCACATTCAAGGTGTATTCTACAAATCCAGGCACTTTGTTCTATGATGTGTTCGCTAACGGCAGGACAGTATATTCTGCTACCAGTAGCGAATCGGAGATTACCATCCCCATAACTCCACAAATGAGCCCAACAGCAAAAGTAGTGGCGTACATTATAAACCCCAATAATGAGGTTTCTGCGGACGTACTGCCCTTCGATGTGCAATTTGACACACAAGTGGACCTCTCATCGGATTTCAGCAAGGAAGTAGTGCAGCCTGGAGATAATGTGACAGTGAATTTTGATGCAGGCAACCAGTCTATGATCGGTGTGTCCATTGTGGATGAGTCGGTATATGCTCTTAGCGAAGGACGGCTTAACCTGCAACAGGTGTTCAGTGAACTGGAAAAACGCTTCATGGAACCTCTGGCTGAGGCTCATCCCACATACTACTGGTATCAGGAAGGAGCCTACAATGTACTGGATAATGCGGGTATGGTAGTGATGGCTTCACCTGAACTGAATGTTCCAAAAGTGGAAGTTCCGCAGGAAGACATGTTGATGGACGGATTTGGCGGAAAGGGCATGGACGTAGCAATGGAAATGCCTGCAGCAGGAGAGGCACCACCTGCCATGGCTCCCCCCGTGCCAACAGCTGGGTCCGCAGAGCCTGAACAGCCCCTTGCCGAAGTGCAGAGGGTACGTCAGTTCTTCCCTGAGACATGGGTATGGGAACCTGATTTGCTAACTGATAACACCGGAAAAGCAGACCTCGAACTGAATGCACCTGATAGTATTACCACCTGGAGATTACATGCGGTGTCCTCGGGACCGCAAGGGATAGGCATTTCTGAAACCCAGCTTAAGGTTTTCCAGGATTTCTTCATAGACCCGGACCTGCCTTATGCTGTGATTAGAGGCGAGCAATTCCCGGTACAGGTGCAGGTGTATAACTATCTGGATAAGGAGCAACAGGTCTTTATTACTCTGAAAGGAGAGGATTGGTTCCTGCTTGTTGGAGATGACAAGCAGCAGGTCACAGTAGCTCCAAATAGTGTAAGTTCTGTGAGTTTCACCATCAGGCCAACGCAGGTAGGCACTCATGTCATCGAGATCACTGGACAGACTACGGAGAAAGCGGATGCTGTGAAGAAGGACATCATTGTGGAGCCTGAAGGTGTGACGAGGGAGGTAATAGACAATGGAATCCTTGACAACACTTCGGTGGTGCTGGATGCTGGCCTGCCTTTTGATATGGTGAAGGATTCCGGCAAGATACTTGTGAGCTTTACACCGAGCATTGTGGCACAGACCATAAGCGGTGTGGATGATCTGCTGGGCATGCCTTATGGATGCGGTGAACAGAACATGATGCTGTTCTCTACGGATGTGGAAGTGCTGCGTTATCTGAAGGCTACGGGCCAAGAGAATCCTGAGATTCGAGCGAAGGCTGAAACATACATCATCACCGGCTACCAGCGGGAACTTACTTACAGGCATGTTGATGGTTCTTTCTCTGCATTCGGAGAGAGTGACGAGGGAGGTAGCTTATGGCTCACAGACTTCGTATTGTCCCAGTTCAGCGGTGCCAGGGACATCACTACTATAGATGAGGATGTGCTGAAGCAGTCTGCCGACTGGATAGAATCCCACCAGCAGACCGATGGTTCATGGGAATCTGTGGGTTTTGTCATCCACCAGGACATGATGGGAGGTGTGAATGGCGCATACGCTCTGACGGCTTACACTACGCTGGCTCTTGAAGAATATGGAAATGCCAGCCCGGATGTAATAGCAAAGGCTCAGCAATATCTTGAAATGAACCTAGCTGCTCAGGATGATCCGTATGCTCTTGCCATTGGTACACTGGCCTTGCAGAAGCTGAACAGTTCCAAGGCTGATGAGGCTCTGGACAAACTGCTGGCGATGGCAAAGCAGGATGAGGACGGTACTTACTGGGGATATGATGAAGCACCGGTGTCCACGCCTTATGGTTACGATACCTATGGTATAATCATGCCTTCCGGCAAGAATGTGGAGACCACTGCATACGCAACGCTGGCTCTTATTGAAGCAAAGGATCCGACTGCAAGCTCATCCCTGAAGTGGATCGCTGCACAGAGAAATGCTCAGGGCGGTTTCTCAAGCACCCAGGATACTGT
>DAKU01000003.1:0-10384 GCA_002508425.1 Methanosarcinaceae archaeon UBA470 | reverse complement strand
GTTGCAGTGGATGACATCGTGACCGCAGACGTGCGGGTGAAGTACAACGGTATGCCTGGCATAGAGGCCATGGTCAATTCCAGCGGCATGATGATCGTGGACATTGCTGTGCCCACGGGTTTCACTCCTGTCGCAACAAGCCTGGATGCCCTCAAGGATAACGGTACCATTACCCGCTACGAAATAGCAGGCCGCAAGGTGGTGCTCTATATCGATGAGATGAAGGTCGGCGAAGAGCTCAACTTCACCATGCAGATGCAGGCACTTTTCCCTGTAAAGGCAGCAGCCCAGGGAAGCAAAGCCTACTCCTACTACAACCCTGAGGTCAGTGCCGAAGTGAAGGGAGTGGAGATGAACGTGACGTGAAGGGGCTGAGAAATCCCTTTATGTTTTTCTATTTTTATTTCGGCTTCTAACCAGAATATCTTTATTTAGAGCAGGATCATAGATTTTCCATGTCTGTTGAATACAAAAGTATCGTACCATGGGGTCGTTCTCTCACGGAGTACATTGAAATGTTCAGCCTTTCGGATGAAGATCTGAAGGGTTCCATCTTGGGCTGCGGCGATGGTCCAGCGAGTTTTAACGATGAAATGACTCAAAAAGGACTATCGGTCGTTTCTATTGATCCCATATACAAATTTGACAGTAAACTTCTGGAACAGAGGATCGATAAAGTCTATGGTCATGTGTTGGAACGTACCAGACTGAATATGGACAAATACATCTGGAAAAACATATCTTCCGTAGAAGAACTTGGTAAGATCCGTATGGACTCCATGGAGAAGTTCTTAGCTGATTATGAAAAGGGTAAACTTGAAAATCGATATATAGTTGGTGAACTTCCCTCCCTCCAATTTAAGGACGATTCTTTTGACCTTGCGCTTGCTTCTCACCTTCTCTTCCTCTATTCAGAGCAGTTATCACTTGATTTTCATATCAAATCAATAGATGAGCTGTGCAGGGTTTCAAAAGAAGTAAGGATATTTCCTCTTCTGGATATGAACTCAAATAGATCCCCTTATGTTGATGAAGTGATCGAATATTTTACAAAAGAAGGATACTCTGCTTGTGAAGAAAAGGTGAACTATGAATTCCAGAAAGGTGGGAATAAAATGCTTAGAATAAAGAAAAATGGATCTCCACAACATTGAGTGGGTAATGTCAATTTTTCCTGCCATGATCCATATTTCCTGAATATGTATGACCCAAAGAAAATGAGCATTTTGGAAAGGGAGGATTGTATCCATATTTGTGATAAATAGAATAGTAGAGAAGAATGGAGATAGTTATATTCATAATGTAAAAAGAATCAAGTTAATCGGAATTGATGTATTTTGTTCAGAACAAACAAAACAATTTTTAAGGAATTAAAAGCATATGAAAGTATTAAATGCCTCTAGAAAATGCAGTTGCTTTGTATAAAGAAGGTAATACCTTTTTCAAATCAAAAGAATATGAAAAGGCAATAAAAGCTTACAACAAAGCTATTGAAATCAAAGCAGATTATATTGAAGCCCTATATTGTAAAGGCTGTTCTCTGTTTAATCTCGAAATATATGAAGAAGCACTGAATGAATTTAACAAGGTAATTGATATTAATTCGTTTTTTAGGGAAGTGTTGCTTAATAAAGGCAATACACTTTCTAATCTTGGCAAATACGAAGAAGCATTGGAAACATACGAAAAAGCACTGAAAATATACGAAATAGCATTGGAAATACATGGAAAAACAATAGAAGTCAAATCTTATGCTTCCAGAGTATGGTATAATAAAGGCAATGCTCTCTCTTACCTTAAAAGACATGAAGGCGCACTAAGGGCATATGAGGAAGCGATAGCCTTTAAAACGGATTATCCAGAAGCTTGGTCCAATAAAGGCGCCACACTCATGGATCTTGATAGGCCTGATGAAGCTCTGAAGGCATACGACAAAGCAGTTGAATTCGATCAAGGTAATTCAATAATCTGGTATAATAAAGGAACTGCTCTTTTTGAACTTGGGAAATACAAAGAAGCACTGAAGACGTACGACAAAGCAATTGAACTTAGTCAAGATTATCCAGATATTTTCATAAACAAGGCTAATATACTATATCATCTTGAGAGGTATGAAGAAGCACTGAAAGTGTATGATGAAGCAATAGCACTTGACTTCTATAATTCCACAGTCTGGTATAATAAAGGTAATGTTCTCTCTCTCTTTGGAATGAATGAAGAAGCACTAAAAGCATACGACAAATCCGTTCGATTTGATTCTAAAAATAAAGAAGCTCATAACAACTATGCAAATGCTTTGAGGAAAAAGGGGCTATATTCTGAAGCTGAGGGAGAAATAAGAATTGCCCTTCAAATTGACTCTTCAAACCCATTTTTTTTGGGAACCCTTGGTGATATTCTAGCAGATGAAGAGGCATTTGAAGAGGCAGAAAAAGCATATAAAATGGCGCTTCACGTTGCGTTAAATACCCCTAATTACCAGAAAGCTTCTCTTATTTCGGAAATATATAATAATCTAGGTTGGATATATGCACAACAAAAATATTATAATAAAGCATTTGACTGTTTTACTAAAGCCGTGAATTCTGATTCCATAAATATAAAGGCAAGGAGAAATCTTCGAGCTATTGAGAAAAAACATATCCATTTGCCTTCTAATCATTTATTTGAGAAAGTAGTACTTAGTATTCCTGTAATTATTTCTATGATAGGTTCGTATTATCTTATTTGGATTGGGAAAATTTCGGACAACATTTTTTGTACTCTTCTAATAGCTTCAATGGTTATTCTTATTTTTATTGTCTTCTTTGAATATATAGAAAATTTTAAAGTAGACATGAATGGAATTAAGGTTGAAATGAGCTGTGATCACAAAAAGTCTGACCAGGTGCCCATTAAGCAATCTGTGCGAAGAACCTTCCCTTCTTCTGTGATCTAGAAGGAGACAACTACCCCCGCCATCAGGTACTACCGGGCTGCGGTTGTAGTGTGGAGTGGCGGCCCCCTAAAAAGATCAACAATAAATGAATTCACGGGTTCCAATAATTTTGAACACATAGAGTTCTGAATAATAGATGGAAAATTAAGACGATTTAAAACAAACTCAATAAATGCCAGTAATTGCATCAAAAAATATCCTGAAAACAGAAATTTGTCCCCCGGAAGATCGGGAATTTTCTTAAAACGCCCGAATCGGAAGTCATACACACAGTTAAATGTATTTTATGACTTTCACTCCGCTCAAACACTCAATAAAATCTTCTAGTTTTAGAGATTGAGGGGAATGTCCATGATTGGAGCAAACTATCCAGGTTGTCGAAGCCTGGATAATAGCTAATCATGATGAAGCTATTTGCGCCAACAAATAGCACCATGCCCTATTGTAAAAATGCTATGGTTTTATTTAACGCTTATTAATTGGATCTCTAATAAAGGATATTCAATTATCTCCTTAGATTTCTGTTTTAATACTACACTCTGTAAATAACTATGGAGTGAAAGCTAATGTTTTAGAGAGAGAGAGTAGACATATTCTTTTTTTGTGTAGCAGGAAACTGAACCTCCTGAAACCGGAAATATTCCTTTTCCCTGTTCATCAATAACTACTTCCACAGGATTATTGCCGACACGATCAATCCATATCTCACCCGAATGAATATTTCCCACGTACATCTCCTTTTCGCCGTCGGATCCGTTCGTCATTACTACCGCACAACCATTCGGATGCTCTTCAGTTCCAAGCCTTACCCAGCCGATTGTATTTCCATGGTCGAAATAGTCCTGTTGTTCTCCGTATGCACTCTCTCTTCTCATTCTGATTAGATTATCAATAACTTCTCGTATTGGACTGTGCCCTTCTACATTAGCAATTCCGTAGTAATCCCCGTGGAAGATTGTAGGATAGCCATCCTTTCTTAACAAGATCAATGCATATGCCAACGGCTTGAACCACTCCTCCACAAAGGACTCTAATGACTGCATCGGTTGCGAATCGTGGTTGTCTACAAAGGTTACTGCAAACATGGGTTGAGTCTTAACTAACGAATTGTCGAAAATTGTCCTCATATCAAAGTTATTACTCTCTTTAGATGCCCTGTAGAAATTAAAATGCAGTGAAACATCAAATAAATCCAAAAGATGTTCTTCTCGATCCAAATAATCGTCTAATACCTCATGGTTTGATATCCAATACTCGCCTACAACATAAAATTCTTCACCCTGCTCATTTTTAATGAACTTTAAGAAATCTCTTATAAAATCCTGATTTATATGTTTGATTGCATCAATTCTTACACCATCGATCTTTGTTTCATTTACAAACCACTTAAACCAGTTGTATATTTCATTTTTAACGTCGGGATGATTAAAATCAATATTAGCAAACATCAAATAATCAAAGTTGCCGAAGTCTTTGTCAACATTCTCCGCCCAATCCTTGTTATCTCCGAGAATTTTATACACGGCAGTCTTTCCATTTGCGTTATTGTAATCAATACCGGTAAAATGCTCAAAAGACCATTTAAAATCAGAATATTTATTATTTCTTCCCGGGAAGGTGAACTTAGTCCAGCCTTTAACATCATAAGGATCTGAAATAACTTTGTTCCTATCGTTAATTTCAACCTCAATCACTTTAAAGGTCTGAGTTTCATCGCTTCCGGCTTTATGGCTAAGCACTATGTCGGCGTATACCTGTATTCCATTTTCATGCAGTGCATTAATAGCTTCAATCAACTCATCTTTAGTTCCATACTTTGTTCTTACGGTGCCCTTCTGCTCAAATTCCCCCAAATCATATAAATCATACACACCGTAACCTGTATCACTGGAAGAGGTACCTTTGAAACAAGGTGGTATCCAAACAGCTGTAATCCCCAGTTCACTTAAATGAGGGGCGTCAGCTTTTAAGTTTTTCCAATGCTGACCATCATTTGCCATTGCATATTCAAAATATTGCATCATTATACCGTTTCTCATAAGCTATTCCCACAAGCCTTTGCTTTGTAATTCTGCGAGTCGATAAACTACGAACCTGTTTCAAAACTCACTTTTTCACTACTGTGAGAATTTATTGAGAACTAAAAGCAGGACAAGTAAAGCTTTCATCTTTTGCCTGCTATAACCGAAAAAGGAAAAGTAGGAGTTTTAAAACAAACTCTATTGTTGATAATTTTTTTCTTCACATACCCCATAGATTTGTATCACAATTGCACTTCATATTATATAGGCTAGAAGTACAAAATGAAGTTGCTGAAGTATTTCAGGATTTATCCTATATGGATACTCTTTCGTTTATTATGACGTTCATGTGTGACCTAAGTTTTAAACGTTAGAGTTTTGGATATACCAATGGGGATTTATATATGAACAAAATGAGAAAAGAGTCGTATTTTATGAATCCGGTTCTGTGGCTTTATCAAAGGATCCTAGTGCTTCCTCATCTCTTTCCAAATCACATAGGAGTTAACTAATTTCATTCCAAGCTTGAATTTTCCCCCCATTACTATTCCCAGTACAGCCAGAATCAAATATTTAATTAGTTTTTTAGCCCACACTTCTTTCCTCTCCTATTGTATTCAATTTAACTTTTCATGGATAATTATCTCCTAAAACTCCTGGGTTCTAATTGGAGATATTCTTCTCATCCAATGGCCTTTTAAAATATAATTTGTAAAAAAGATTTGAGAGGTTTTACCCCCTCACCCAGGATTGGAGGAACGGAGGAGTTCCCCATATAAATTATTCATTCATCCTTAGATTTCTAAGTGAGTGATTGCAAGTTCTTTTTTCATGTTGCTACCCTTCAAAAAGAAAATTTTTCTCAGTGGTTATTAGCCACATGATCCCATCACAGGATAAACGTTACTATTGCCAGTATAATAAAGAGTATCACAAGCCACTTTGCGATGTCCATCGACATTCCGGCAACTCCACGTGCGCCCAATACATAGGCAATAAAAGCCAGTATCAGGAANNCTGTACATTTAAGAGCTTTGCTACAAGAAGCACTCAAATTTGCTCCAAAATCTTCAGCTTATGCTAAGAATTAATCGATCTTTAATTTTTGATGTCCTTGGAGCCTATGTAGGTGAGTGCATGCATAGTAATGCCTTTATGCTGAAAAAAGAATTACATTATAGAGGGATTTCGATGGTATTGAAACGCCCCTATTGTGGAAAATGGGATAGTCGTTATTAACTGTGGGAATTCGGAGAGAAACATATCCCATAGTATTTGAATGAAAGCAGAAATGATATCGCCCATCGTGTGGGAATTATTTTAACCTCTGTAAGTATATATCTAATATAGAAGTTGTGGGAAAAACTTCTTGTTCCGCTTGGAAACTTTCGATATAATATGTAAAAGTAGAATTATTGCACCGTTTTCAATCTAAACAGAAGAACTGTAGGTGCCATCCCGAAAGTCAGGGACGATCTGAGAAAAGAGAAGTGCTGATATAGCAAGATAAATGCAGATGTACTTCATTTAATGCTTTACAATTAGACTGAGAGATGGGATTAAGAAGAGAGTGGAGGAAATATAATGGACTTCAAGGATGTATCAGCTGATGCACGAGTGAGGCTCGCTGCTTTTGTTCGCATCCATAAGGGACATCGAATAGAGATAGAAAACATGATTCATGAAGCTAAGAACGAAAAAGCACTCATGATGGCAATGATGCAGAAGCATGAAGAGCTTGAGAAGGAAGTATCCTTTACAGGTGAGATAATAACAATGCGAAAAGCATCAATACGAAAGCTGAGGAACAGGGTAGAAGACCCTACAGTGCCGGAGAGGGTAGTCCGGTGGCGTCTGGCTGATAATTAGCAAATCTTATCCTGAAAAAGTACAAATCTTTCTCTTATACAAAGTTCTGATTAAAATCACATGCAAACTATTTTTTCAGTAAAAAGACGGGGATATAGCCATAATATAGATTATATCCCACAGTAAAGGTTTTACAGCTATTGCGTTTGTTTTTCCCTCTTAAATTATTTCTCCACAAATACCTCACCTACCCAGCGTTGGTACCGCTTAATGGTGTCTGTGCCTTTTTTCATCCGTTCCCTTAAGTACACGATTAAGGGCTGTGTGTCACAGTTGGCATGCATCCCGATTTTATCCTGATTTTCTAAGCTCAAAAACTCCACTGGAAATGTACCTTGTAAATATACCGGAAACTTTTAGAAAAGTATATGTTTAATGTACATTCACTTTTATTGAGGCCTCTGTTGGATGGGAAAATATGAATAAAATACTAAAATGGACACTGATAATTTTTGCTGTACTTGTGGTGATTGGGATGTCAGGAAACCCATCTGATCAATCAACCAAGCCTACTGATCAGCAAGGGAGTGTAAACACTACTGTACAACAAACTTCTGAGCTCGTGAAAGAGACATCAGAAAATGATCAGATTAAAGAAGATACAACTGACAAACAACATGCTTTACCTGAACAAACATCATTAGCACCTACTCAAAACGGTAACCTGACGGTTCAATTCATAGACGTTGGCCAAGGAGATTCCATTTTCATCGAATATGCAGGAAAAAACATGCTTATCGATGCAGGTGAAAATAGCATGGGTTCTACAGTATCAGCACTTCTTAAGGCACAGGGAGCATCTTCTCTTGATTATGTGGTTGCAACTCATCCACACGCAGACCATATAGGAGGACTGCTCACTATACTAAATGAATACCCCGTAGGTCAGTTCATTGACTCTGGATATCCACACACGTCACAAACATACGAGGACATGCTGACAACAATTGATATAAAGAACATTCCTTTTCATATAGCAGAAAGAGGAGAAAACATTGATCTTGACCCAGGAATAGAGATCCAGGTCCTTAACCCAGGAAAAGAACAATCTGAAGATCTCAACGAAAACTCTGTGGTTCTCAAGATCATAGATAAAGACGTGTCATTCCTACTCATGGGAGATGCTGGACTAGAAGCAGAAGCAAGTATCATGGCAGCAGGCTACGAAGTAGATGCAGATATACTCAAAGTAGGCCATCACGCGAGCACTTCCGGTTCAGGACAGAGCTTCATCTCAGCCGTTAGTCCAGAGATAAGTATTATAGAAGTAGGTGCGGATAATGACTATGGACACCCACATGCTGAAACGCTACAAAGGCTGCTAAGTGTATCCACAGTTTACAGAACAGATGACCACGGTACAATTACCATTACAACAGATGGCTCTACATACACAGTGACCACTAAAAAGACAGCTCCAAGCAAAACCAGCACCACAAGTACAGTAACTAAGGATACAATAATAACTACATCCACTCCAGACAATACAGTAGTAGATACACCGGTTGAAACGGGCACTTCAGATGGCGGGATAGAGATCAGTAGTCTGAGCCTTAAGGAAGAGTATGTAAAGATCAAGAATTCAGGTTCTTCTTCTGTGGATCTCACTGGTTGGGAGATTAAAGACGAGGACAATAAACACACGTATACTTTCCCTTCATTCCAACTGGAAGCAGGTGCAACAGTCACCCTCTACACTATCGAAGGATCGGATACTGAAACTGAGCTGTATTGGGGAAGTGGAAATCCTTTCTGGAACAACGATGGTGATACTGCCTTCCTCTATGACAGTGAAGAAAACCTTGTGGACTCATTGGGGGGGTGAACTTGACCCTCAAAACCACACTTGACAGAATCGAAAACAAGATAGCTGTACTATTAGTCAGGCCAGAAGAAACCACTAAGATCAGCATTCCTCTCTCTTTATTGCCTAAAGGCAGTAAAGAAGGGGATATACTTAACATCGACATTACAAAAGACATGCAAGAAACAGAGTATGCCAAAGAAAGAGTATCTTCTTTGCTTGACAAGCTCAAGAACAAAAAGTGAATAGATGAGGTGCCAGTTCAGGTGAAATAAACGGAGGGATATGATCCTGAACTGGTTTTAAGCTCTTTAAGACAAGACATCGTATTAATTCGTTTTCATTTTGTTCCAGCTTTAACATATTCCAAAACCTTAAGGACGTATTCCAAAGCAATACTTCATTTCCCACAGGGAAATATTCTCTTCTCATTCCCCATTCCTGTGATTAACAATATCGGACCGAGAGAAAACAAGAAGTACCCAGCAAGCCAAAACAACAATAATAGGTTCAAAACCAATTATAGATAGAGCTGTTACTGTTTACCTAGTATAGTTGAAAAAAGGAAAAGTAGAAGTTTTAAGACAAACTCTGTTCATCTTTGTGCTATCAAACTTTTGCCTGTATTTTCTTTGCAAATTCCTTTGCTTTCTGTAACCGGGATTGATCCGGCTGCCCTTTTGTGGATGGTCCCATCTCTCCAAATGCTTTCATCTGTGGGTCATCGGACTTTAACAGCATGTCAATTATAGGCTGGGCAAGCTCTCCCTGACAATCAAATGCACCAAGGATGTTTGCACCAACAGCAGCCTTCTCGTAGGAACCGGTCCATGAATGAATGGCCTCAAATCCTTCAGGAACAGCATGTGTCATGAATATTGCAATGTTTTTGTCTTTAGTATTAGCTGATAAAAAAGTCTTAACTACAGGCGGAACATCAAACTGCAGTATAGGAAAACCTACGAACACAAGGTCATATCCTTCAAGGTTCTTGACCTCGGATATGGATTTGAGTTCCTTTTCTCCTGTAAGTTCACCGTAAATAGCTTCAGCTACCTTCTTTGTCTGTCCTGTCTGACTCAAGTATGTAACAAGTGTTTTCATGTAGTATCTCCCCATATTTTGATAGTAAATAAGTATCTTCTAGACATAGATATACGTTGCGTAAAGTATACATTACTTGTATAGAGGTTAGCAAAAGGGGAAAGATACAATTTTTTAAAACATGCTCAATGCTAAAGCCAAGCCCTGACTATTCAGGCATTCGCAACATCAACCTTTGCAATCTCGCCAAGTACTCTGGCCTGTTTCCTCGTAAACTTCAATCACCAGTTCAATGGCTCCCTTGATAGTTCCAAGCAGCTTGTAGTGTGTCCACCTTCTTCTGGTATTTCAAGGATTATAGTATACTGCATAACCATTCAGAAGTGGTTTTGGTAGATTAAAATTCATTTGTGTAGTTGAGCAAGCACAGAACTCTAGCCCGACAAATGTATTTATATTGAAATCATACAAGTGTTTAGATTATTTTTGTTTTCTAGGCATCTTTTCTTACTTTTATCCAGTAAGTATAAAAATACATAATTTCTCTTGTTAAGACTCTAGGATTCGACAGAAGGATATCAATATATTTTAGTATACTCTATTTTTATATTAGCGTATTAATTATATATCATGTATTACATAAAATATGTAATTGAGCAATCACAGTAAATCTCAAGTTCACATTCATGGTAATAATTGCTTATTAAA
>DAKU01000081.1 GCA_002508425.1 Methanosarcinaceae archaeon UBA470 | reverse complement strand
CCAAGAGATGTCACAGCAATGACAATGACTATTCCAAGACCCACCATACGGGCAGAGTGCTTGATCAAACTTTGCTTTGCAAGTTTTCCTGAATACAGACCGAGGATTGAAAGGACCAGAATACTTAAGACAATAGAAGTCTCAAGCATGTGCTCTTCCAATATTACATAAGGCAGGATAGGAACCATTGAACCCAAGAAGCTTGCACCTCCATGAAAAATTGAATCGCTCCATATCTTCCTTTTAGTCTGCTTTTCAATTGAAGTACATGCCAAGCTTCGAAGTAGGGGCTTTTCAAGCTCCGCAAGTTTTCCATACTCAACAGCACTTTCAGCAAGATATGATCCCACACCGTTGGTAAGAGCAAGCGCCACAGCTCCTCCGAAAGCTGCATTAATTATTATTGAAGGATCATTAGCCACTTGAGATGTTCCTATAACTACACCCAATACTGCGAGTATCCCATCGATACTACCCAGTATGACATATCTTCCATGTTCGACATTAAGTTTCATTACAATCAGGTTTTAGCCAATATTAGAATAAACAGTATTCTCAGTTGTTTTATAATATAAAAACTTTTTAGCCATGGAGTATTTACATCAAACAACAAGCTTAACTTGGATATATCTGATTACTACGAAAGTTTTACACAGGAAATAATCATGAAAGTCGATCCACAATGCTCATACTGTTTGCTTTCAAGGGTTCACTACGAATCAAAGTTATCCACAAATGACGAAGTACTAATCGATAAAATCATGCAGGAATGCATCCGGGTGCTTAATGGCACATATGCTCCGGGCGTGCCTGCAGCATTAGTATCTACTTCAATGCATAGAAAAGCCTATGAGTTACTGGATGATGAAGATCCTTACAGGGATATGAAAGAAGTATGTAACAGAACTGCTGAGAAAGTATTCCCTATTGCAAGATCAATGGTCTATGATGGCAATCCATCAGATACTGAACTTTTCAGGCGTGCTGTGCTTGCAGCTGTAATTGGTAATTTCTTTGATTTTGGAGTAATGGGGCTTGAAGTACCAATAAATATATTCGACGAAACATTCAGACAGCACTTTATCAGAGGACTTGACATCGATGATACGCCCAGAATGATTGAGATGCTGGATAATGTAGTATATATTGCAGACAACTGCGGCGAGATCCTGCTCGATACCTTGGTTTTTGATGTTATCAAAAAGTTGGGAGGACACGTAACCCTTGTGGTGAGAGGAAAGCCCATACTGACCGACGTTACAATGAAGGATATAAAAGAATTAGGGATCGATGTAAAAGTAGATAAAATCCTTACCACAGGTTGTGGCTCTATCGGTGTAGATATGGAACAAGCTCCACAGGAGCTTATAGAGGCTTTAGGATCAGCATCGTTGATAATTAGTAAAGGAATGGCAAACTACGAAACTCTTACAGAATATGACATGGGACCTATCGCATATTTGCTCAAGGCAAAATGCAAACCTGTGGCAAAGCATATAGGAGTAGACTTGGAACATTCTGTAGCACGATTATTCGAATAAGGATAGTGACCTTTATGTGTGAATTAGATGTAATACTTTTAGAGGACAATACCAGACAGCTTGTAATGGAATCGGTTACAAAGGTACTGGTAGATGAGGATACAATAGAACTGATAGGTATACTTGGCGATAGAAAAACATTGAAGGGATCTATTAAAATAATAGACTTCTCAAAAGGGGAAATTGTTATTCACAGTAAATAAGTATTATTTATGTGAAGACATATAATCAAATGATCTAAATTCAAATGAACGGTCTTTAGGGAGCGTCATTACAGTATTGTGACAAAGGAGAGGTATATCAATGGCAAAAGTAAAAGTAGCAATCAATGGTTTTGGAACGATAGGTAAACGTGTTGCTGATGCTGTGCAAATGCAAAAGGACATGGAAATAGTAGGTATCTCTAAGACTAAACCCAATTTTGAGGCATTTACTGCCCTGGATAAGGGTTACTCCCTATATGCACCCGCTGATAAGATAAAAGATATGGAAAAAGGCGGAATACAGGCTTCCGGCTCTATAGAAGATATGATAGCTGCCGCAGATATAGTAGTTGACTGTACCCCCGGAGGATTGGGCGAGCAGAACAAGGCACTGTATAAGAAAGCTGGTGTAAAAGCTATCTGGCAGGGAGGCGAAGAACATGAGCTTGCGGGCTGTTCATTCAATTCTGTTGCCAATTATGACGAAGCCCTAGGCAAAGACTTCGTAAGGGTAGTTTCCTGCAATACCACAGGGCTTTGCAGAGTGATATATCCACTTGACCAGGAATTTGGAATAAAGAAGGCACGTGTGACATTGATGCGCAGAGCTGCCGACCCCAATGATGTAAAGAAAGGACCAATAAATGCCATTGTCCCAAGTCCTATCAAGCTACCATCACACCATGGGCCCGATGTCAAATCTGTAATCCCTCATATAAATATCACTTCTACGGCAGTCATTGTTTCTACTACTCTTATGCACCTGCACAGCCTTAACATTGAAATGAACAAGCAGTGCACTACTGATGATATAGTAGACCTGTTAGCCGCACAGTCACGTATAAGGTTCGTTGGCCAGGGAATAACCTCTACTGCTGAGATCATGGAGCTTGGAAAAGACATGGGCAGACCCCGCGGTGACATGTGGGAGAACTGTATATGGGATAAATCCATAACAGTGGATGAAGGAGAATTATACTTCTTCCAGGCCATCCACCAGGAATCAGATGTTATCCCCGAAAATGTGGATGCTATCCGGGCAATGATGGAATTGGAAAGCAATGGTGCAAGATCCATAGAAAAAACAAACAAAGCAATGGGTATCTAAACCCATTCGTTTATGCAAATCGATACCAAGCTGCTGGAACTTTGTGAGAGGGTTTCTGCAGCCTCATACAACGCCATAAAGAATCTTGTGGGAACGCCTGAAGCAGATACTACTTTGTATATAGGCGCTGATGGTACACCCACAAAACTCATTGATGAAGTTTCTGAGAGTGCAATATTCCAGGAATTACAGAATGATGGTCGCTCCATGCGCGTAATTAGCGAAGAGTTTGGAGAAAAACAGATAGGCTGTAATCCTGAGATGACTATTATAATGGATCCCCTTGATGGAACTCATAATGCCTTAACAGGAATCCCTTTCTATAGTATTTCAATAGCAGTTGCTAATCCTTGTCATGCCGGTATCAATTTTGGATATGTTAAGGATCTTGTAACAGGAGATGTATATTGTGCAGAACTTGGAAAAGGAGCATACCTAAATGGACAAAGAATACACACATCAGAGAATTCAAATTTAATGGAGTCTTGTATCAGCGTATATGGGTATCGTCAGAGTGTGACCAAGACAGCCAATATCAGTCAGGCCATACGAAGGATACGCATACTTGGCTGTATATCTCTTGAATTGTGTTATGTTGCTTGTGGAAAATTAGATGCATTTATAGATATAAGAGGCTCTTTACGCCTTACAGATGTTGCGGCAGGCAAACTGATTATAGAAGAAGCAGGAGGTACTGTGACTGATGAAAAGGGTTGTAAGCTCTTGCTTAAGGAGATTTTTATAAACCAGGTTTATATGATAGCGACAAACGGCACATCACACCAGCGTATCCTTGAAATTGTAGGGAGATAATGAGATGATTAAAAAAATAGGAATCGTATCAAGATATGATAGACCTGAAGCACTTGAGATGGTAGAAACAATAATTGCCCGTTTCAAGGATGAAGTTGATATATTCCTTGCTCCCAGAACCGCTCAACATCTGGGGAATCACCATCTCTGTATGGCAATAGATTCTATGCGACAAGCAGGTGTGGAGCTGATAGTTGTAATAGGCGGAGATGGAACTGTACTTCGTACTATCTCCAAAATGGATGACCCTCTGCCTTTGCTCGGTATTAATATGGGTACACTGGGCTTTTTGGTAGACGTGAAACCTGAAGATTCCATTGAGACCATAGAGGGTGTGCTTAAAGGTTTTACATATACAGAGCGCTCCAGGCTTGCTGTACAGCTGAATAACGAAAATCTTCCATGCGCCACAAATGAATTGGTGCTCATAACTTCAAGAGCTGCAAAAATGCTCTCTTTCAGCATATGTGTAGATGATTCTCAGATAGATGAACTCCGAGCCGATGGAGTAGTAATAGCAACACCTACGGGTTCTACTGCCTATGCTATGAGCGCAGGAGGTCCAATCATCGATCCAAGAGTAGATGCAACATTGATAGTGCCTCTTGCTCCATTTAAGCTCTCAGCAAGGCCCTGGATTGTGCCCGGAAGCAGCAAAATCAGGCTTACAATGACAATTCCTGAAAAGGAGGCTGCAGTAGTTTTAGATGGGCAACATACATACCATGTACATGAACATGATGTGATTACACTCACAAGAGCTAAGAATCCAGCACGATTTGTGAAAATGCCAAAAGACGGTTTCTACGAGAAAGTGAAAAGTAAACTTTCTTGAGATTTTCTTTCAAGTGGTAATAGTATACCGGTCATTCGGATTATAATAGTATCGCTTGATTACGAAAATTATATTTAATATCTTGCACATTTGCAGCTATACAAACATTAAGACCATTTTGAATGTGATAGATATATGGTAATAAAAAATGATTATTCACAAAATGAATTGATGCAGTTCCTTAATCTAAAACCCCTTGATATAGAAATATGTGATGTGACATTGCGTGATGGGGAACAGACTCCGGGAGTGGTTTTTACAAGGGAAGAAAAAATGGACATTGCAACTGAACTGGATGCAATCGGAGTTGAGATAATAGAGTCAGGGTTCCCTGTAGTCTCAAATACCGAGAAAGAAATTGTTAAAGATATCGCTAATATGGGACTAACTGCTAAGACATGTTGCCTGGCGCGTTCCAAGGTGAGCGATGTAGAAGTTGCTATTGATTGTGATGTGGATTTTGTCAGTATTTTCGTTGCTATGTCAGAACTTCATCTTAAGTACAAATACCACAAAAGCTATGAAGAAATGTTCGGTCTTGCCATGGAAGCCGTGCAATATGCAAAGGACCATGGATTAGGGGTCAGGTTTGCTGCTGAAGACGGTAGCAGGACAGACATAGAAACTCTGAAACGGGCTTTTCTTGCTGCAGAGGAGTATAAGGTCAACTATGTCAGTATTGCAGATACAATTGGCATTCTTAACCCAAGCACCACTTATTATCTTGTGAAGGAAATTAAGAAGGTTGTCAAGACCCCATTATGTATGCATTGCCATGACGATATTGGTATGGCCACAGCTAATACACTGGCAGCTGCAGAAGCTGGTGCTAAACAGTTGCATACCACTGTTAATGGTATAGGAGAAAGAGCAGGTAACGCTTCTCTCGAAGAAGTGCTAGTAGCCCTTAGGGTACAGTACAACATTGACAGATATGATACACGAAAGATTACTAATCTGTCTAAAAAAGTAGAGAGATATTCAGGTATCAAACCCGGAGTAACAAAAGCAGTCATAGGCGAACATGCATTTTCCCATGAATCCGGCATCCATGTTTGTGCAATATTGGAAGAGCCCAGAACATATGAGTTATTCAGTCCGGAAATGGTAGGTGGGCAACGTCGCCTTATTGTTGGTAAACATACCGGAATGAAGGCACTTCGAGGAATTGTTAAGAGCATGGGCTATGACTTAAGTAGGGAAGCGTTATGTACCCTTATAGAAAAAGTGAAAAACAGTGCCGAAACAAAATATGGAATTTCAAGTGAAAGACTGGAAGAAATGATCAATGAGGTCAAGAACACTTGACCTATCCTTTATTCTGATACAACATCTAATTCTTTAGCACGCTGTGACTTTTCAGGAGCACACGTGTAAAAATCGTCATCATAGAAGTTCATTTGATTGTTCTCAAGAATGATAACATAATCTGCCGAGTTCCTAAGAGCCGCAGAGAAACCAGGCTCCACCCCAAACAAAATGGTTTCTTTTCCGTTTTCGTTAGCCTTACTTAATAAAGGCTTGAAGTCAGCATCTCTGGTCACAAGAGCAAGAGTATCAATGGTAGGATTGTACACTAACTCCATACCTTCCACCGCAAGACGTACATCGACGTCACTTGAACATATGATAGGTTCAAAGCCATTGTTCTCAATAGCTTCCACAAGTTTATCGGAGGCATACTGGTTGAGGAAGACTTTGCCTACTTTTACATTACCATACTCTTTTAAGACATCCCGTATCTCTTCAAGATTTACATTGAACTCTTTGCGAAGAACATTTGGCCCATCTACAAGAAGACCTATCCTGCGCCTTCCTACCTCTTTTTTGGTGCTTAGGTATCTGACAATGGAATTCAATCCGGTCTTTACGTTCTGCATATTGTCACTCGCTATAGTGTAGTTAGTGTAGTAATACTAATTTTCCCTAATAATAAGCAGTATCTAATAAGTACTATGCGTAGCTGAGTTTTATAGTTTTGTGTACAATGATTAGCGTTCCTGGTGAAAGCGATTACACATACTTTTCAATAAGTTTTTTCATAGATGTGTTTTTCACATCCACTTTCTGTAGCCTCGGTTCTGCGAGCCTGAAATAATTGATCATCCATTGGCCCTGCATTTTGCGGGTATAAAATATCTCTCCTCCTTTTTCAGCGAACTGATCAAGAATTTCCTTGAATTGATCAAGCTCCATCTCGGACAGCTCTATGAAACTTATCCCCTCAAGTAGCCAGTTGTAAACTTCAAGAAGAATCACTTCACGTACTCTTTTAAGACCCGCGGTTTCCATGAAATCATTTTTGTAGACCGTTCTTTTCAATTCAGGAGACCAGCCTGCAAACACTTCACGCATGTCAATGAAAGTTATAGGTACCTCTTCACCTTCAGAGGGCCTTGGATGACTAGTTCTAAGATGAGAAGGACTTTTCAGGTCACCACCTTCGATAATAGCTATCATAAGTAGTATTGTATTTTTTCATGTTTTTCTTAAGGTGAAAACCCATAAATAATCCAACAAGAGTCCCACTTAGATGTGCCGTATGAGCTACCATATCATTAGATCCCATCAGAGCGAAGTCAAGCACTGCAAAGAGCAGCAATGCATACTTTATTTGCATAGGTATGAAATACACATACACTCTAAGCTCGGGAGCAAGCACTGTAAGAGCAGCGAATACTCCCATTATGGCACCGCTGGCACCTACTACTGGTGAAGAAGCATCTGAAACTGTCAGACAATATCCCAGAGCAGCCACAATTCCAGAAATAAAGTAGACTTTTAGGAATGTACTGTTACCTACACGATTCTCCAGTTCACGCCCGAAGAAAAAGAGGACAAGCATATTGAAAAACAAATGCCCAAGATCCACATGCAGAAACATATGAGTTACTATTGTCCATGGTCTTATCAGCATTAGTTCAGGTGTCAGCTTGAAAAAATTGAAGTAAGCAGCTCCCAAAAAAATATTTCCAATAAAGAATGATACAATACAAATATAGATTATAGCCATTGAAGGACTATTTTTCATTGAACTCATAATGCTACCCCAAATGCCTCTAGCCACGCCCTTTGCGGCTTTCTTGGCCGTGGTGCGTAACATATCCTTGAATATATCATCATGATGTTTGCTGCTGGCGCCACCAGCATATCCTGAATGCTGCTGTGCAAATTCCAATCCCTGGCATGCATGCTGTTCCGGCAATCTGTGAGCCGCACAGAAGTTCTTCCCACAATATCTGCATGTAAAAGGCAAAAGTTCTTTTTTACCACATATCCAGCAATTATCATCTGTGTCTTTTGCCAAATTATCCTCTATGCTATCTATATGCACATAAAATAAAACAGTTTCTGAAAGAAAAGAAGGCAAAAAAAATTTACAACGGCTGATAATACTGATTATGCATTATATTTATGTTACACTTCCGTCCCAATTAAACTCACTATTACTGCTTTTTGCAAACCTCTTTGATGATTCATCCTACAAGCCAAATCATCACGAAAAATCATGATACGGTAGCTTTATATGTTACTACTACCCATCTAATTTTTGACTCATTGTAATTACTCGTTTTGTAAACATATGTTAGATGACACTATGTACATATTTGTAATGAACAATCGTGACAAATGCTGGAAATGCTTTTATATGGGTTTGTTCATTAGGTGCTAACGAATACTTATATAAAGGTATTACGGTTGAACTGATTTGTAACATTATTTATTATGGAATATAATAGAAGTATGCAGTGGAATTAAAAGAGGGCAAAACACATGAGTAAAATAACAACAGGTAAGTTCTCCCTCGAAGACCTGGAGAACGTCCAGATCACGATCAACAACATAGTGGGTGCCATCGAAACTAAAGCAGAAGAAGAGGGTGTTGAGATGGGTCCAACTCCCAAACCGGGTATATCCAGTCTGAGGAACTGGGACTATAAACTGCTGTCCCGTTATCAGCCTGTATACACTCCTGTTTGCGACCAATGTTGTTATTGTACATTTGGGAAATGTGACCTCGGCGGTAACAAGGAAGGGGCATGTGGCATAAACATGGAAGCGCATCAGGCAAGAGAATTCCTCTTGCGTGTGATCACCGGCGCTGCAGCCCATGCAGGGCATGGAAGACATATATTGCATCATCTGATCGAAAAACATGGGGGAGACCACCCCATAAATGTAGGTCCTTCGAACCTGCTGGCTCCCAATACACAAATGGTCACAGGGATAATGCCCAAGACCCTGGGGGATCTTGAGAAGGTAATGGATTATGTTGAAGAGCAGCTGACCCAATTGCTTGCAACGATCCATGTCGGTCAGGAAGGATCATCTCTTGATTTTGAATCGAAAGCAATGCATGGTGGAATGCTTGACCATGTAGGCATGGAGGTATCTGATCTTGCCCAGATCTCATGTATGGGCATGCCAAAATCAGACCCAGAAGCTCCTCTTGCAGAAATAGGTATGGGATGTATAGATTCCACTAAACCAGTACTGCTGGTCATAGGTCACAATGTTGCCGGCGTTACGTATATCATGGACTATATGAGAGAACATGACTTGGACGATAAAATGGAACTTGCGGGTCTTTGTTGTACAGCCATTGATATGACACGCTATCAGACAGATAAAGGTGGTCAGCCCAGAGCCAAGATTATCGGTGCTCTCGCAAAGGAATTGAAGATGATCCGTTCAGCTGCCCCCGATGTCATAATAGTGGATGAGCAGTGCGTTAGAGCTGATGTATTGGATGAAGCTAAAAGGTTGTTCATACCTGTGATCACAACTAACGAGAAGATCATGTACGGCTTGCCCGACAGGTCAAAAGACAGTGCTGACAAGATCATTGAAGACCTCTCCAGCGGAAAGGAAGCAGGAGCCCTGATATTAGACTTCGATCTTCTGGGAGAAGTAGCTCCTCGTCTTGCAATGAAAATGGCACCCATAAGAGAAGCAAAAGGCATCAAATCCCTGCCTTCAGATGAAGAACTGAAAACTTTGACTGCCTCATGTGTGCAATGTGGTGCCTGCGAACTGGTATGCCCCAATAATCTGCCCATTATGAACGCAATGACAGCCGCTGTTGCGGGTGACATCACCAAATTCGAGAAACTACATGACCATTGTATAGCCTGCGGACGCTGTGATCCCGTATGCCCCAAGGGAATCCCTATTCTCAACGTGATCGAGAAAGCTGCACAGAGAGCTATCAGAGAAGAAAAGGGAAAAATGCGGGCTGGCAGAGGACAAATCAGTGATCCCGAGATCCGTGAGGAAGGTGTCAACCTTGTAATGGGTACTACGCCGGGTATTCTGGCAATGGTTGGCTGCTCCAACTATCCTGAAGGCACCAAAGACCTGTACACTGTGGCCAATGAGATGCTGCAGAGGAATTACATCGTAGTCATGTCAGGATGCTCTGCCATGGACCTGGGTATGTATAAAGATGAGGAAGGAAAGACCCTATATGAGAAATATCCGGCCAAATTCCTTGCAGGCAACCTCATAAATGTGGGTTCATGCGTTTCAAACGCACATATTACAGGTACTGCTATCAAGGTTGCCGCTATATTCGCCCAGAGGAACATCACAGGCAACTATGAGGAGATAGCAGACTACATAATGAACCGTATCGGTGCGGTAGGTGTGGCATGGGGCGCATATTCCCAGAAAGCTTCATCAATTGCTACTGGTTGTAACAGGCTCGGTATTCCAGTCATAGTAGGACCACATGGTTCAAAATACAGACGCGCACTCATCGGTAAGCCTTACAATGAAGAGGACTGGAAAGTATACGATGCCCGCAATGGAGAAGAAATGCCCATTCCTTCTTCACCGGAATTCCTGCTTACAACCGCAGAGACCATTGAAGAGCTCATGCCCATGATCGCAAAGAACTGTATCAGGCCAAGTGACAACAACATGGGCCGCATGATCAAGCTCACTCATTATATTGAACTGAGTCAGAAGTATTTGGGTCATCTACCCGAAGATTGGTACAAGTTCGTCAGAGTAGAGACTGACCTTCCGATCACAAGACGTGAAGAGCTGCTGAAGATCCTGGAAAAAGAGCATGGATGGGAAATCGACTGGAAGAGGAAGAAGATCATTTCCGGCCCCACCATGAAACTGGATGTGTCTGCACAACCTACCAATGTCAAGAGACTCTGTAAGGAGAGTGTATGCTGATGGTGGACACTACAAAGAATACAATGATATATACCACCTGGGGATCCAGGAATGCAAAGCCAGTGCAGCCCTTAGTGGCTGCTAAACTTATTTCCAAAGCGAAAAGGCCACTGCTGGTAATTGGTGCTGATGCTCTTGATAGTGATGTAATAAACAAGGCTATTGCCATTGGCAAAAAAGGTCTGCAGATAGCTGCAACTGGACATTCCATGCAGGGTTTTAAGGACCAGGATGTAAATGCAAAATATGTCAACATCCATTTCCTTGCGCACTATCTCGGAGATAAGAACTGGAAAGGACTGGATGGTCAGGGTTCCTATGATCTTGTGATCTTCCTTGGACACAAGAAATACTATGTCAACCAGGTATTATCAGGACTTAAGAACTTTACTGATATCAAGACACTGGCTATTGACAGGCATTATTTACAGAATGCAGATATGTCCTTCGGGAATCTGAAACCTGAAGACCATCTGGAAGCACTCGATGAACTTATATCTAATCTTTAAATCATGATAAATAACTCGCGGAGAAAGTAAAATGGCAGACGAATTCCCTTTTGAGATATCTCCTATGTTCGAAGGAGAAAGGATTAGAAAGGACAATATGCATGTTGAGCTTGCAGGTCCGAAATCCATTGGTTTCGAGCTGGTAAGGGCAACGGATATGAAAGATGTGGAAGACGGTAAGTTCACGCTTATAGGTCCCGATCTTTCGGAAATGGCCGAAGGTTCCAGATACCCAGTTGCTATGATATACAAGATAGCAGGTGAACTGGTAGAAACTGATCTGGAATCAATCGTAGAAAGAAGAAATCATGAATTCCAGAACTATATCCAGGGTTTCATGCACCTTAACCAGAGAGATGATGTGTGGTTAAGAGTAAGCAAAGACGCAATAAAAAAAGGTCTTACTTCTTTTGAGCCGGTTGCAAAAGCCATAATGATGCTTTTCAAGAACGAACTTCCATTTATAGAGAAAGTTGAAGCTGTATATATTACAGACCAGGCAGAGATCGAGAAAGAGATCGATAACGCCAGAGCTGTATATAAAGCAAGGGATGAAAGGACAAAAGGTCTGCATGACGAAGATGTGGACACATTCTATGGCTGTACCCTGTGTGCATCATTTGCACCAACCAATGTGTGTGTAATTACACCTGACAGGATTTCATTGTGTGGTGCAATCAACTGGTTCGATGGCAGAGCAGCTGCAAAAGTAGACCCAGAAGGACCACAGTTCGCTATTGAGAAAGGAGAACTTCTCGATGCATCATCCGGCGAGTACTCTGGAGTTAACGATCTTGCAAAACGCTTGTCCAGTGGCGAGTATGACAGGATAAAACTACATTCTTTCTTTGAATATCCACACACTTCATGCGGTTGCTTTGAGGTAGTAGGTTTCTACATACCGGAGGTTGACGGTATTGGCTGGGTGGACAGAGACTTTGCAGGTACTGCACCAAATGGTCTGCAATTCTCCACCATGGCCGGACAGACTGGAGGAGGTAAACAGGTCGTTGGTTTCCTCGGTATTGGTGTTAATTACTTCCGTTCTCCCAAGTTCATCAGTGGCGATGGCGGCTGGGACCGTGTAGTATGGATGCCAAACATGCTGAAACAGAAGATACTTGATAGTATACCTGAAGACGTCAAGGACAAGATCGCAACTGATGAAAACATAAATGATATTGAATCCTTGAAGAACTTCCTTAAAGAAAAGGAACATCCTGTAATTAAGAGATGGGTTGTTGAGGAAGAGGAGACTATAGAAGAAGAGGAAGAAAGCCAGCCCTCTGAAGCACAATATTACCAACCGATGCAATATGTTCCACAACAGATGCCTGCAGGATTTATGCCTTCGATGGCAATGATGGGTGGTTCTGGCAGTGGCGGTGTGAAGATCATACTGAAGAACGCAAAGGTGACAGTAGATAAGATCATCGTTAAGAAAATAGAGTAATAGAGGCCTATTGTGACCAGAGTAATAGCAGTGACCGGGAAAGGTGGTACTGGCAAGACAGCCATCACCACCTTACTTATTCGTCACCTCACCAAAGGCAATAAAGTGGTTTTGGCGGTGGATGCTGACCCAGACACAAATCTTCCTGAAACGTTAGGTTGTGAGGTTCACAGGACCATTGGTGATGTGAAAGAGTTCATGCACGATGAGAGGGACAATCTCCCTCCTGATGTTAACAAGGAATCCATTCTTCAATCCAAGCTCTATGAGGTGCTGGAAGAGATGCCCGGATATGATCTGCTAGTTATGGGCCGTCCAGAAGGGGCTGGATGTTACTGCTATGTGAACAATCTGCTAAGAGGCATAATGAATAAGCTCGTAGGTAACTATGATGTGCTTATCATCGATGCTGAAGCAGGACTTGAACATTTCAGCCGAAAAATATTCAAACAGGTTGATGACCTCATTGTAGTGACTGATGGATCTCGCAGAGGGCTTGGAACAGCAGAACGTATCCGTGAGCTGGTAGGAGAACTGGAAACCAATGTGGGTCACATATATGTGATTGCAAACAAGGTTACCGACAGTACTCGCGAAACGATCACTAAGACCGCTGCACAACTGGGACTGGAACTTATAGGTATGGTCCCAATGGATGAGATGATAGTACAAAAAGACCTTGCAGGGCAGCCTCTTATGGAACTCTCTGACGACTCTCCTGCTGTCAGGGAAGTAGAAAAAATTTCCCGGAAATTGAATTTGTAACGCTCTTTGATGTATGGTGGAATCAATATGACAAAGAAAACCAAACTTACTGATATAGCTAGCCTATTCAAAGATTTGAATATCGAATCTCTTGATGGCGTAACCATTGAGGGAGATATCGAACTGAACATCACAGGCGGTGGCGGGCTTAACCCTGCATTGGCCTATGCACTTGGACAGGAGATATCACATATCTCTTTGCACATGGCTAACATCGGAAGGATACTAGGATATCCTGTAGACCAATTGTTTTCTCAGGCTCCTGGCATGGGAGTTGCCGGTGTTACGACACCTACAAAGACAACAATGCAAGAATTGCTGGCTGCAAAATTCGAAGTATCGCCAATTAAGAATTGGACAAATCCTATTCAGGAAGTAACACTTGGTGCAACCTCTGCTGACGGGGGCTCAAGAAAGAGCACTGTCACACTAGGAGGAGAAAATGCCCTTCCATATTACTTTGATGCAGAAATGCCCCATCGCAACTACATCACTATGGATGTCTTTGACATGCCCATTGGTATGGCTAAGGCTGTGAAATCAAACTATGAAGATGTCATCAATGACCCGGCTGAGTGGGCGAAGAAAGTTGTCAGGGACTTCAATGCAGATATGGTTACAATACACCTGATCTCCACTGATCCACTTATCAAGGATACATCAGCCAGGGATGCAGCTAAGGTAGTAGAAGATGTGCTGCAGGCTGTGGACGTACCCATAGTAATCGGTGGTTCCGGTAACCCACAGAAGGACCCTGAGGTACTGGAAAAAGCCGCAGAAGCTGCTTCAGGTGAACGTGTATTGCTTGCATCTGCAAGTCTGAACCTGGATTATGAGAGGATTGCAAAGGCAGCTGTGGACAACGGTCATGTCGTATTGTCCTGGACACAGCTTGAGATCAATGCACAGAAAGAGCTTAACAGGAAACTCATGAAACAGTGTAATGTCCCCAGAGACAGTATTATAATGGACCCAACAACAGCAGCCCTTGGTTATGGCCTGGATTATGCTTACACCAACATGGAACGTATAAGGCTCGCTGGTCTGATGGGCGATGATGAACTGACATTCCCAATGTCCTCAGGTACTACCAATGCATGGGGTGCCCGTGAAGCATGGATGGTTTCATCACCACTGCCACAGGACTCTGAATGGGGAGCCAGGGAATACCGTGGTCCAATATGGGAGATCATTACCGGTCTGGCCCTGTCCCTTGCAGGCAATGATCTATTCATGATGATGCACCCAACGTCCGTGCAGGTAATCAAGGAGATCACACAGACACTTTATGGTTCCATTGAATCAAAAACTGTGGATATAAGTAACTGGATAGGTGCGGAGGTGTAAAACATGAAGATCAACAGTCCGCTTGAAGCATATAAGTATCTCCCCGCTACAAACTGTGGTGAGTGTGGTGAACAGACATGTATGGCCTTTGCTGCACACCTGATCGATCGATCCAAGAAACTCACAGAATGCAAGCCAATCCTTGAAGAAAAGTTTGCCAAGAAGTTCAAAGAACTGCAGACACTTCTTGCTCCAGAGATTCGCGAAGTGGAAATAGGCGTTGGTGAAAGGGCGGTGAAGATCGGTGGAGACGATGTGTTGTATCGTCACAGACTCACATTCTTTAACCAAACTGCACTTGCCTATGATGTATGGGACACCATGCCTGAAAATGAGTTTGTGGAAAGAGTCAAGAAGATTGATGACTTTAAGAAGTTCTACGTAGGCAGTTTCCTTACACTGAACATGGTAGCTGTCAGATGCGTTTCCAAGGATCCGAAAAAGTTCGCTAATGCAGTGAAAAAGGTCATTGAAAACACCGACATGCCACTCATTTTGTGTTCCTTTGATCCGGCAGTACTGAAAGCTGGACTTGAAGTTGCAAAGGACAAGAACCCACTGCTATATGCTGCAAACAAGGATAACTGGCAGCAGGTTGCAGACCTTGCAATTGAATACAATGTGCCTGTGACATTGTTCTCGCCTGACGACCTGGATACTCTCAAGTCCCTTGCAGTGACATTTGCAAAGATGGGTACAGAAAAGCTTGTGCTTGACCCCGGAACCTTCCCAACAGGCAAGGACCTTAAGAAGACCTTCACCAACTTCCTGAAGATAAGAAGAGCTGGAATCGAAGGCGACAAGGATATTGCTTATCCTATCATGGCAGTTCCGCTTACTGCATGGATGACACAGGATGATGTTGTTAGTGCTTCATATTGGGAAACAGTCGTTGCATCCATATTTACCATAAAGTATGGTGATGTAATGATAATGCACAGCCTCGAGGGCTATGCTCTGCTACCACAGCTGCATATAAGGGACACCATCTACACAGACCCCAGAAAGCCTGTGAGCGTACAGCCGGGAATGAACAAGATAGGTACCCCTGACAAGGATTCTCCGGTGCTGGTAACAACCAACTTTGCTCTTACATACTACACCGTGGAAAGTGACCTTGCTTCCAGTAAGATCAATTGTTACCTCTGGGCCATAGATACTGACGGCCTGGGCGTGGAAGCTGCAGTAGCTGGTGGTCAGCTCACAGCAGCCAAGATCAAGAAAGGTATCGAAGATTCCGGCTTTGACCTTAAGAAAGATACAACCCATAACAGCATAGTCCTTCCAGGTCTTGCAGCACGTCTGCAGGGTGATCTGGAAGATGAAACAGGTGCGAGAATATTGATCGGACCTGCAGACTCCGGAAGACTTCCGGGCTGGATGGAAAAGAACTGGCCTCCAAAGCCAAAGTAAAAATATAGTGTCCGTATTCTACGGACCCTATTACTTATTTTTCTTTTATAACCTTATTTAGTTATACAAATCTGCCTGTTTCCACCCAATCCTGTTTGATCATTGACCAGAAATCCATCGCTTCCTCTTCCAGTACATACTTGTATGGAAGCCAGCCATATCCTTTATCTCCCCATTCTTCACCCCAGGAGTTTCTGATAAGAAGAGCACCTGTACACGCTTCATCAGATATGGTATTCTCTATAACTATGTCGTCATCATACCCGACTGCAACGATCGCATGTCCTCCAAGCACTTTTTCATTTGAAGACGGGAAAGGTATTTTACCAGATTCGTTCGCCTGCCTTATTGAATCAAAAACCGTAAAGCCGAACATAGACGGTATACCTGTTGCAAGAGATTTCTTTACACTTGCAAGGATATCTTCCGGCGAACTATGTGCAGGATCATGTCTGAAATACTTGAGAGCCTTATAGTTCCCTGCGAATGAGTAACAGAAAGGACTTGGATCCAGATCAAATTAAGGATCATAATCTGTATAAGGCCAGTACTCTTCAGGAGGAGCCCCGAAAAGGATAAGTGCCCCCATGGTAGTCCTCAGTTCTGCTCCACTATCCCCTTCCCAACCACCAAGGGTTCTTGTGGTCTTATAAATGAACAGTCTGGAAGCATCAAGATATTTTCCATAAGCTCTGTTCTCGAAATATTCCATGATCCCTGTTGCTGCATTTGCTGTACATGAACCCAGATTCTGCTGGTCTTCTATTTCCGAACACCATTTTCTGAGATCTACAGTTTCCGGAAGATCTATTTTCGCTCTTTTCTTCAAACTGATAGCAGACAAGAATTTCTGCATCTCTTTAGATTCGTCCTTATGCATTTCCTTATTTTCGATCGTGTAATCCCGGAAGCTAGGTCGGTCCGGGATCCATCCCATTCTGCCATATTTCTTTGCTAATGCCATTTTCTTAACCCCTTTTGCATTATTTAATAATGGTGAATCGGTTACTACCGATCAGTAGAACCTGTTCACCATAAAAATAAGTAGTTAAAGTTCTAATTCTTGATTTAGTCCCTAATATTTTGCAATAAGATGAAATCTCTATCAAGCAAAGAATGCTCTATAGCACTTTTTATTGCCAGATTTGAAATGCTAACATCCCTATCCCAATAGTTTACTACCCTGTTAGAAATTACACATCATGAAAGATATACTTTGTGATATATTTTTGGAGTTTTCCACTTCTTATACCAAGTGGTTAAATAATTACAATAAGCATCCGTAAAACATATAATTAAGTCAACTGGAAAAATAGAATTTCATCCATTACTTTTGGATATCTGTATATTGCATGCTAAAACCTATGAATTTCTTCTTAATACTAATAAGCCATTCGCTTGGAACACATCGGCAATCTAATGTAAAGGCAAGAAAACAATCAGTGAAATTTAAATGCCCTCTATTAACACCGATCAAGCCTCAATATTTGTATAGAATAACTTTATGCTGCCCTGCATAAACACAACATAATTATACTACCTCTTTGTTGTCTTATTTGGTTTTTATCATGTCAGAGATAGTTCGCCAGAAAAACAGCATTGAATTAACAAAAGACTGTAAGCATTGTGCCATCCTCGGTAAAGTGGAGGATGTAGCAGATGAATACATCTTAAAGCTTGCACAATGGGCTACATCTCTATGGGACTACGAAAAGATCAAAATGTGGAAAAAATCCGATACTTTGAGCCCGGGGTACTACATAAGAACAGCTGAACAAGGGGCATATAAGGTACATGTACTTGATGAAAGCATGATGAAGGATCTTTTCGACAATGCAAGGAAAGACAGTCCTGCGAGACTAAAAGATTGGGATAAGAAAGAACTTATCGCCTATGTGGACTGGTATGTGGACAACATCTGCTAGTTACGTCAGAAATTAACATCGTCCACACATGCAAAATACTCAACTGCTTTCAACCATTTTTCTCTATTCTTATTTAATTCAGCAACCTTATTGTCATTTGCTCCTTCATGCATCGGTATCAAGCTATGCTTAATCTGCAAATTAGTTCTAAGCAACATTATCTCTGCATTTGTTTTCATTAATGTACTACCTCCGCAAGGTTTTTTCCATGACAACGATCCTGATTTGTTTCACATGACCTGAGGTATTGACAATTACCCGTTATCTTGAAAATGATACAATCCAGGCAATAGTGCAACTTGTTCTCCTGTGAAAATCCCATTACTTCTATCATGCACATGCTTGAACCCATCCTAGTAAACAGGAGAAGAAATAGTCTCCTGTACTGAAGTAATTCTCCCACATTTTGTGCAATAAGATAAGAGATTTGAACCTAGCTGCTGTCTCTTCAGCTCTGACGAACAGAAGTTACATTTTTGTTGCATGCTAATCCTCTTATTGTTTCAATGGATTTTACTTACCAACGATTCCACCGATCATAAAGCGGTAGACATCCAGATCTTCGGCGGTGAAAGAACTCTCAATACGACCATTAGTTATGGAGTGGAAGACGTTTGTTTCACCACGCTCAAATTCTTCAGTATTTATTCTCTTTTTCATTTGTTTACTCCTTTTCTCTTTGTTCATGATATAGTAAGTAATTGGACTTTATATATGTTATCGAAATATTATATGTTTATTTTTAGAAACTATATATAATATATAGAGCATGAGCCGAATCACAATACATAACAAGATCATTGAATTCTTTAGGATTAACCAATGTTGTTTTATAAAATGGATAGTATAATAGAAAATATATCCTCATTTCCAATCAATCGCATGAGTTACAAAAGACATTTGGAAAAACCATTAAAATTCATGATATTGTTGAATATGATTTACCATCAATTCGAATGCTAGAGGTAGGCATGTACATACCAAATGCAAATGTTCAAGATATCTGCAATACCATAAAGGAACTCACAGTCAATTACAATGGAACTGCAATTATACTGCTCTCTCAGAACCAGCTTCCAAATATTGGCTCTTTAATATCTGAACTGAACATAATGAAAATTAATTTTATTGGCGGTATCTTCCCGGGACTCATATACGATTCTAAAGTATACCATACAGGAGCTATAATCCTGATTATGCCTACAATGCAGCCCCCAGTTCTTATAAAAAGTATCAGCAAGTCACCAAACGATCTGGAAAACTTGATAGATTCATTCGAACCTATGAGCAGAGATAACACAACTGCATTTATAATCGTTGACTGCATGTCTTCTAATATATCTACGTTTCTTTCTTCATTATATAATTTACTTGCTGATTCTGTTGAATATATCGGATGCGGTGCAGGGTTTTTGGACTTTGAGCAGAAGCCGTGTATTTTTACTCCCGATGGTTTCTTTGAAGATGCGGCCACAATATGTTTCCTTGACACAAAATGTAAATTAGGTGTACATCACGGATGGGAAAGATATAGAGGCCCAATAATTGTAACAAAAAGCGAAGGAAATGTGATCAAAGAACTAAACTGGAAAAATGCTCTTTCAGTTTATGAAAGTGCAATTGAAACTGATGCTGGAAAAGAACTAAAAATGAATGATTTTTATCAAATCTCAAGTCATTACCCATTTGGAATATATATAGAAGGACATGAAGATATTATAAGAGAAATATTCAAAACAAATGAGAAAGGAGAACTTTTCTGTGCTGGAGACGTACCCGAAAATACAATACTCAACATAATGAAGAGCAACAAATATTTACTTATAAGCTCTGCAGAGCAAGCGTTAGAAGATTGTTTAGTTCAAGAAAACATGGAAATTCAACACTGTTTTGTCATAGATTGCATTGGAAGAGCTATATTCCTTCAAAATGATTTTGATGAGGAGCTTAGAGCTATCAAGAATATATTAGGACTTAAGGGAATTAATATTACAACAGAAGGAGTGCTATCAGGAGGAGAGATTGCTTCAATGAATGGAGATATGCTTGAATATTTGAGTAAGACTATTGTGGTAGGGGTATTCCATGAATCAACAGATACATGCATGTAGTTTATAGACAAGAAAATTTGAAATAAGCAATTTTTTTCGAAGACTCAGGATCATAAATAGAATTAATCAAAAAGTAATTAGATAAACTATTTCTAGTACCCGTTACTACAATAAGAATATATTGTAGGAATATATAAATATGAAAGAATAACATAGTTAAGTAAAGGGTTATTGCATACAATTCCCAAAAGGAAATATGAACTTACTTGATATTACTTTAAAATAGAATCTTAATCAGAGGTTTTGATGTATATTCCGACTTCGAATGTAGAAGAAATAGTCAATGCAATAGAGAGACAAAATGTTCCGAAGAACAAAACCGTCCTTATATTACTTGCTGAGCAACAACTTCCTGATATTACACATCTAATCTCTGAACTCAACAAAAAGAAGATAGATTTTTTTGGCGCTATATTTCCGGGGCTGATATGCGGTGCTGAAAAATATCATACTGGAGCAATAATTCACATCTTGCCTGTGATACAGAAACCAATATTGATACAGAATCTCAGTGAATCACCTAAAGGTTTGACAAGTTGCTATACAGCAGTAAACCAATCATATAAAAATAAACCAACAGCATTTATTATTGTAGACGGCCTGTCCCCAAAAATATTTTCGTTCCTTTCATCCGTATATAACGTATTTGCTGATTCTGTTCACTATTTAGGAGGAGGTGCAGGAACCCTTACTTTCAAAGAGCAGCCATGTATCTTTAATCCAGATGGTTTTTTCCAGGATAGTGCAATTATAATTTTTATTGACGCAAAAAGCGGAGTTGGAGTGCAGCATGGCTGGCATAGGATTATGGAGCCGATGATTGTAACTAAAAGCGAAGGCAATGTGATCAAGGAACTTAACTGGAAAAATGCATTTAAAATCTATCGGGAAGCAATAGAGATGGATTCTGGAAAAAAGATTGATCCTGCTAATTTTTTTGAAATTTCACTGAATTATGCTTTTGGAATCTATTGCGAAGGTGCTGAAGACATTGTGCGCGATGCCCTTAAGGTAAATGATAAGGGAGAGTTAATCTGTGCCGGAGAAGTTCCTGAAAACGCAGTTATTAATATACTGAAAGGAGAGAAGTTATCACTTATCAAATCTGCAGAAAGTGCATTAGAAGATTCTTTATCTGTAGGTGACATGGATGTAAATCATTGTCTTGTGATGGATTGCTTAGCCCGATCAATGTTTCTAGATGATGATTTTAACGAAGAGATAAGAACAATAATGAAAGGTTTTGAATCAAGGAATATTCATGTCGTTCCTGAAGGTGTTCTATCCCTGGGAGAGATCGCTTCAAGAAAAGAGGGCATTCTTGAATTTTTCAATAAGACCATCGTCATTGGAGTATTCCATGAATCAACAGATACAGTACACTGAAACCTTTAACCAAATTTCTCTTCTCTATGAGCTCTCTCTTTCTATAGGGAATTCACTTGATATCGTCGATAATTGTGATGTCTTTTTGAAAAAACTTATGTCCAGAAAAAGACTTACTTATGTTTCTGTCTGGATAAAGGATGAATACCTCGCTATTACTAATAAAAACTGCGCCAGCCTTGTTTATGCAAATCCAGAGTACTATATTACTCGAAGAAGAATTCCACTATCACACCCAATGTTTTCCGATATTCCCCATGAAAGTGGCCTTCACTTAAATTCCCAAGATAATAGATTCCATGATTTTATTGCAGAAAAGAAATTCACAACGGGTTCATGTATAATTTATCCACTTAAAAATTATGGGAGATTAAAACTCTATTGGGTAAAAGAACTTGAAGATCCCGAATACACAGTTAACCAACTGAATAATGTCATATCCAAATTTGCGTTTTCACTTGAAGCTTGTCTTCTCCACAAAAGATCTTTGTGGGAAATGGAAGAAAAGAGAAAAGCACTTGAAGACAAAATCCTCGCAGAATCTTTAAACCGTACCAAAAGTGAATTTCTTGCTAATATGAGTCATGAACTACGTACACCTCTTAATTCGATAATTGGCTTCTCTGATTTGCTTCTTACCGGAAACTTTGGTGAACTAAATGATAAACAGATTCGGTTTGCAAGTAATATATCAAATAGTGGAAAAGATCTACTGAATATAATCAATGATATCCTTGACCTGTCAAAGATCGAAGCGGGTAAGGTGATCCTTAATTATGAGGACGTATCCTTAAGGCAGACTGTTGATGAAATTGTAAAGACCCTCACGCCCTTGTCTTCTAAGAAAGATCAGTCATTAGAAGCATCTCATATTGAAGATGTAGTTATACAGGCTGACAAGGGAAAACTAAAACAGATACTATTAAACCTCATTGGAAATGCTATAAAATTTACACCTTCGGGAGGATCTATTAACATCTCTTCTTATCTCAAAGATGACATGGCAAACATTCAGATAAAGGATACAGGAATTGGTATTTCTCCGGAAGACCAGAAAAAGTTGTTTGAGCCCTTTAAACAACTTGATTCAAATCTCAGTAGAGAACACACTGGTACAGGACTTGGTCTTTCCCTTGTAAAGAAGTTGGTAGAACTGCACAACGGTACAGTCTCTGTGGAGAGTGAAGTAGAGAAGGGCAGTGCATTTACAGTATCTTTGCCGATAAAAGTCAAAAAGCATGATTAGAAACCGATCATGAAGTTTCTTCATGCTTTTTTCTAGACAGCATATTTCCACATAAAGTCAATTCTCATTATTTGTTTAATGTGGTTTAAACTTCAGCAGCGGCTTAAAACCCTTTTCTATATCTATCCTGCTCATATCCCCCAATTTAACAGGTGAATCCTTGAGCCAGGGAATATATTCCCACTTCCACATCTCATGATTGCAGTCTAATTCAGCCATTGCATGGTTAGAAGTATTTATAAACACCACCGGATGACTGTGATTTCCTAGATAGTACTTGACATTTCTTCGGGGAGCTTGTGGACGATCCCCATGAATAGAATCCTCTGCAAGACCATGAGTATTGCTGTAGATGTTCTCAAAAGTGAACTCCATGTTAGCAGTATCTTTTGGTATATGTAGCTTGAAAGTTTCTATATCCATGGTTCTTCCATAACGTAAGCGTCTGAATATTTCATATACCCTGTTGACAATCCCTCCAAAAGAATTTTTGCGCAACTCCTCATTCTCAAAAAGAAGTGTAATCTCTGCCTCCTGCCCTCCGTTTGCTAGATTGTTCTTATGTATGTAAACCTCCCTTACAAAATTCCGGAGAGAATCCACAGCAGGTTGATATATCACGGGAATTATCTCATCCGGCAGATCGTCTATACTTGCATCGAATATGTTGTCC
>DAKU01000141.1:11724-11926 GCA_002508425.1 Methanosarcinaceae archaeon UBA470 | reverse complement strand
TGCACAATGCAACCTGCGCAGACTGTGGTAAGGAAACACAGGTACCTTTCGCACCTGACCCCGACAGACCAGTATATTGTAGGGACTGCCTACCAGCTCACAGGCCACCAAAGAGATACTAATTATCTCATTATTAACAAATTTTAAAAATCTCATTGCCGGCCTTATCCACGATCGGCAAAATTCTTTTTACATTTTCCAT
>DAKU01000141.1:0-11658 GCA_002508425.1 Methanosarcinaceae archaeon UBA470 | reverse complement strand
CCCCAATAATCATGTGAGCGGGTTGGGGAGTGGGGGTTAGTGTGGGAGTGGGGTTAAAAATGTTGTACCCGCTCACTTGCCCTTCATACGAATTAATGATATATAAAGTTTATCTCATGAAAACATATTCATTTAATCTAAATTTTACGTTTAAATGACAAAAAGCAATTGCTTAGAATTGTTAGTAAAGAGCATACCATTGGCATAACACAATACTTATCTGATAACCTCTCAATATAAAGAGATGGATCACTACCTCCTACTCTTAGTGGAACTTTATATTACCGATATTTTTAATTGCTAAAGATATGAAGGGAAGATGGGCATGTTAAAAGAGTACATTGACATTGGATATATTCCTGATGAAAATGATTTTATATGTGAATATCATCTGGAACCAGCTTCTGGAGTTGTGTTTGAGGAAATATGTAACCACATGGCAAAGGAAAGTTCCATAGGCAATTGGACTGATATATCTATATTGAGTCCAAAAATTGCAGAGAGACTCAAGCCCCATGTATTCTACATCGACAAGAAAAAGCATACTGTAAAAGTGTCCTATTCACAGGACCTGTTTGAGTTTTGCTCAGTGACCCAGATACTCAGTGCTGTTGCAGGTAACATATTCGATAGTAAAATGATTAATAAGCTTAAGTTGAATGATATTGCCTTCCCGGCAGATCCGGTCAGCGAATTGTGGGGACCCAAGTATGGCGTGGTAGGAGTGAGAGAACTTCTCGGTGTTTATGATCGTCCATTACTATGTGCTACAGTAACCCCAAAGGTTGGCCTTGATTCAGCAACACATGCTAAAGTAGCATATAATTGTTTTATAGGAGGATGCGATCTGGCGAAGGATGATGAGAATCTGACAGATCAGAAGTTCAACAGATTTGAAAAACGTGCTGAACTTACATTCAAAGCCAGGGACGATGCTGAAGAGAGCACAGGCGAGAGAAAGATGTACATATGCAATGTCACTGCTCCCACTTGTGAAGAAATGATAAGGAGAGCAAATTTTATAAGCAATATAGGTGGCCATTACATAATGATCAATGCTCTTCACACGGGCTGGAGTACTATTCAGACATTACGAGATGTCACTGAAGAACTAGGACTTGCAATACATGCAAATAGGACAGGATATGATGCCTTTACCCGAATGAATGAGCACTGTATCAGCACATATCTAATGACAAAGCTTGCACGCCTTGTAGGATTTGATCAGCTTTACATAGGAGATATTGATAAAATTCACGATGTCAAAAAAGAGTTAATCACTCTGCGCGATTGCTTCATCATGGATAAAGTAAAAGAAAAGGAAAAAATGCATATTCTTTCCCAAAATTGGGATGGGGTTAAGCCCATGTTACCTGCTGCTTCCTGTAGATTAGACCCCACAGTAATAAATGAAATGATGAGCATTTTCGGCAAAGATATTATAATGCAATTTGACAGTACTATATATTCACATCCAATGGGAACCATTGCTGGTGCAAAAGCTTGCAGGCAGGCTATTGATGCAATGCTCGCTGGTACATCCCTTGAGGAGTACGGAATGACCCATGCAGAATTACAAGCTGCCTTGAATAATGGCGCATAATACTATCAAAATGAGCAAACAGACAAAGATTTTCAAAATAAACACTACCAACTTCTCTGAAGTTATCAGGGAATGTGCTGATATAATCCAAAGAGGTGGTACTGTTGCCATTCCTACAGAAACCGTATACGGACTTGGAGCCAATGCACTTGACCCTGTAGCCGTTAACAAGATCTTCTATGCAAAAGGTCGGCCTGCAGACAATCCGCTTATTGTACATGTGGCATCTGTAGAACAATTAGATGAACTGGTTTTAGAAATCCCTCCAAAGGCCCTATCCCTCATCGAGGCTTTCTGGCCGGGCCCATTGACAGTTATCCTCAAAAGAACTGAAATTGTTCCCGACATCACTACCGGTGGACTAGATACCGTTGCTGTAAGGATGCCAAGTGATATTGTTGCACGAGAACTTATAAGAATATCTGGTAAACCCATTGCAGCACCGAGTGCAAATATTTCAGGCCGTCCAAGCCCTACGACTGCGACCCATGTACTGCAAGATCTGGAAGGAAAAATAGATGCTATAATAGATGCAGGAAGCACATGCATAGGCGTAGAATCCACAGTTATCGATGTTAGCGGAGGGAAACCTGCCATATTAAGACCAGGATATGTATCCGCAAAGAAAATAGAGGAGATCATAGGAGAAGTTGATATAGGGTACAGTGACAATATGGTAGATGCACCGGATATTGTAAGGTCACCAGGTATGAAATATACCCATTATTCTCCAAGTGCAACTGTTATGCTTCTGGAAGGAACTCAAGATCTTGTGTCAAATAAGATCCGTGAAATGTATGCCAATTTCACCTGCAAGGGAGACAGAGTGGGTTTATTGATAACAAGTACTGATCTTTTTTCCTTGACAAACGATGTTGTGTATCTTGGCGGCAAAGATGAACCTGAAGAAGTGGCTAGAAATCTGTTCCTGGGATTGCGTGCTTTGGATGAGAAAGGAGTAAACATCATACTTGCCGATGGTTCTTTTACGCGTGAAGGCGTAGGTGCAGCTGTAATGAACAGGCTGAGAAAAGCCTCAGAAATGATAATCCAGCTATAGGTGTATTTATGAAAGGGTACAAAAAAGATCAGTTACATACAAAGCAACGCTACATTGCAATACTAAAGACAAATAAGCAACTGACCCGGTTAAATGTCGTTATTTTGTCCATAGGATTAGTATTGTCATATATGGGAAAAGGAATTATAGGAACTCCGTTACTATGGACAGGAATTGTCATTTTCCTCTATACAATGTTATCAAACATCATGCTACGCCGTTCTCTTAAGAAATTGAAATAATAGGAAAGAAAAAAGCCCTCTTTTTCCTGAAAATCTATTTTACCTTTGGAATTGTACACTAACTTATACAGTTATACTGTAGCTTTTCTGAATACAGATATGCTGATAGCAAGTACAATGATAGTTCCGACTATTAATCCCAAGAATGTATTTACAGGGAAAATACCTACCTGTACTTCCCGAACACCATCGATTGCATAACTTACAGGGTTCAATCTGGCAATGGTTGCAAGCCATCCTGGCATCTGATCATAAGGCATCAGTGCACTGCTTGTGAAGAAAAGTGGCATGGAAATCATGGCATTAAATGCTGAATAAGAATCATGGTCCTCAAGGGAAAGGGCAACTGTAGTCATTACTGAGGAAAGCAACACCCCAAAGATCATAAGTATAAGATATGTCTGGATAAGAAGCAATGGATCCAAAAAGTGCGCTCCAAGTACCACAGCAAAGATAAGAATAACAGTCGACTGTATCAGTCCCCGCAGAGTTATGAAAAGGATCTTCCCAAATAAGATGGTCTCACGTGGAGCGGGCATTGCAAGGAACTTGGGCAGAAAACCCAAAACCTTGTCAAACATTAGAAGAGCACCACCCTGCAGGGAAGCACCGAGCATTGTCAGTACAAGGATACCTGGAGTAATGAAGTCAAGATAATTATCAGTGAAACGGATGGGAAGAGCAAGACCTACAAATATGAGCCATGCTGCAGGCATCACAAGTGCAGATACAACATTTATCTTTCCACGAACCCAGCGCCGGAAATCACGTTCTAGATAATAAAATGTCTGAATCATCCTCGTCTCCTGAGCATTGTCCTAAATCGCCGATAATCAAATTCACCTGTATCTTCCTGTTCAGCAACCAGGGAAAGGAAGACATCATCCAGAGTAGGCTGCCTTATAGCGAAAGACTTGATTTTCATTCCGGAATCGGAGAGTGCACGAGCAAGGGCAAAACCAGTTTCTCCTCCTGAAGGAGCCTCAAATTTCAGTTCATCCCCATTTTGCCCGATGAACTTAACTCCTTCAATGACAGTGTCTTGATACTGGCCATCAGCCCTAATAGAAATGATATCACTACAACAATTTGCTTTAAGTGCTTCTGGCGAAGCATTCGCGACCACAACACCATGATCAATAATTCCTACTCTGTCACATGCATAATCGGCCTCATCCATGTAATGAGTTGTCACAAAAACGGTCATTCCATTATCCTTTAGATCAATTATGTGCTCCCATATCTTTTTTCGGCCTGCAACATCAAGCCCTATGGTTGGCTCATCCAGAAAGAGCACTTCAGGATCATGAACAAGCGCCTGTGCAAGTTCAAGTCTTCTACGCATACCACCTGAGTAAGTCCTTGCAAGATCGTCTGCACGATCACCAAGTTCCATCTTGGAAAGAACTTCATCAGCTATATCACGTGGTCTTTTTACACCATAGAGCTTTGCAAAAAAGATCACGTTTTCTCTGCCTGTTAATTTGGCATCCACGGCCATGTCCTGTGGTACATAACTTATCCTGTCCCTTACTTTCCGTGGATCTCTGGTGATTGAGTGACCGCATACGGATGCATCACCTGAAGTGGGAGAAAGAATAGTGGTCAGCATTTTGACAGTTGTTGTCTTACCTGAGCCATTAGGTCCGAGAAGACCGAAGATCTCGCGATCGATGGAAAGATCCATCCTATCAACTGCAGTAAGGGTACCAAAAGTTTTTGTCAGGCCAGTAATCTCAATTGCACTCATGAGAGCTTTCTATGACTTTTCCATTGCTTATCTTTTTTTCGCAGATTTTCAAAAGTCAATAGATTTCTTGTTGATGAAAAGATGTATAAGATCAATATAATAACATAATAACAACTTTAAAAAGAAAAAAAAGCCACTTCCGAAGTGGCATCAAACTAATTTTTTAATAATTTTAGTAAAGACCATTCAGAATATTCCAGCCTGGTTCAAGGACATTATCATAAACCAGAAACTTAGCAGTACTTACAAGGCCCACCGGATCAACAGTAATAGTTCCGTTTTCAGAAGCAGCTTCATAGACTGAAAGAGGATCTGTGGTATTTATGAGGCTTGTAACTGTATCTTCGTCAGCAGTTATGATCACTGTAGGCTGATAGTCTTCAACCTGTCCGACCTTTTCAAATTCATCAACTCTGCCATTTTCCGTGACTAAGTATACATCTAGCTCACTACCATCGTTCATTGTAATGTTTGCCAGTATCCGCTCGTTACCTAGAAGCACTTTCAGAGGACTGGGAAGTTCTTCATAGTAAGCATTGTATTCAGTAACAGCCCTATCCAGATCGCTAAAAAGTTCTGCGCTGGAAGTGCCCATTGTAATAAAAACCAAAATCAATAAAATTAATAAGATCTTCTTCATAATAAACCCCCTTTTTTGAATTCCCATTAATAACTGTACCATACTTTTCTGTTTATGATATATAACCTTGTTCGTGTGATAGAGAACAATTTGTTGACCAGTTCTACATATGAAATATGTTCTCTGACCAAGATGAGATTGTTTTTTATATCGTGGCGTGATTAAGAGTATTGCTGTGAACGACCCGTATCATTTTCCTTTACATGTACTCACTTTGAGGTTTTCCGGATGGGAGAGATAATTGCAAGCGACTCGATGTGGGAGTACTTCCACTGGCTTGATGCAAAGCTAAAACATGAGATGGATATTTCCAATGAGGCCAGAAAACGAGGTCGTGATCCAAAGCCCTTTGTAGAGATACCGCTTGCCAAGGACCTGGCTGACAGGGTAGAAAACCTCATAGGAGTAAAAGGTGTAGCCCAACATATTAGAGAACTGGAAAAAACTATGTCTCGTGAAGAGGCTGCCCTTGCTCTTGGCAGAGATGTGGCTATGGGTGCTGTCGGTAATATCGATGACAGGAAAAAAGCTATAGAAGCGGCTATCCGTGTATCCATGGCAATGCTTACGGAAGGTGTGGTTGCAGCACCAATTGAAGGTATTGACAGGGTGGACCTAGGGAAGAACGATGATGGCAGTGAGTACATCCGTATCTTGTATGCCGGTCCCATACGTAGTGCCGGCGGTACTGCCCAAGCTCTTTCTGTGCTCGTGGGGGATTATGTGCGCAGAGGTGTGGGCATTGATAGGTACAAACCACGTAAAGAAGAAGTGGAACGATATGTGGAAGAGATCCTGCTCTACAGAAGAGTGGCAAACTTGCAGTATACACCTTCAGAATCGGAAATCAAGCTGATAGTAGAGAACTGTCCCATCTGTATAGATGGTGAGCCAACAGAAGAAGAAGAAGTGGAAGGACACAGGAATCTGGAGAGAATCGAAACAAACCGTGTTAGAGGAGGGATGGCTCTTGTGCTGGCAGAGGGTCTTGCCCTGAAAGCCCCGAAGGTCCTTAAACACGTAAAAAAGCTACAGATGGACGGGTGGGATTGGCTGGAAACGCTCATAGCAGGTACAAAGAGCAGTGGCGATGAAGAAGATGAAAAAACCGCAGGTGTAAAGCCTAAGGACAAGTATCTTAGAGACCTTATAGCCGGTAGACCTGTTTTCTCTCATCCTTCAAGGCCTGGAGGATTCAGGCTTAGATATGGAAGGTCCCGCAATACTTCATTTGCTGCTGCTGGTATCAGCCCGGCCAGCATGGTCATCCTGGACGATTTCATTGCCCCAGGCACCCAGCTTAAAGTTGAAAGACCAGGCAAAGCTGCAGGCATGGCTCCCGTGGATTCCATTGAAGGTCCCACAGTAAGGTTAAGATCGGGGGATGTTGTCAGGATAGATGATTTTGAAGAAGCACTTCTCCTACACAAAGAAGTGGAGTACATTATTGATATCGGTGAGATATTGATCAATTATGGAGATTTCCTTGAGAACAATCATGTATTGGTCCCTTCACCATATTGTTTTGAGTGGTGGGTACAGGAATATTCTCTTGCCAGCGGTGAAGATGGATCAGTTAAGTCAGAACTGAAGCATCCTTCCCAAGAACTTGCCCTGGAGATATGTGAGAAATATAGTTTACCCCTTCATCCGGATTTCACTTACTTGTGGCACGATATAACTGCAAATGAATTCATAAGAATAGCAGAATTTATCGAGGAACACGCATCTTTGGACAAAGCATGTTCAACTCTATCGTTGCCCCTGAAAGCAAGTGTCGATAAGGGGATTAAAACCCTTCTTGAAAATATGCTGGTATTGCACAAAGTATCTGACGACAATATATTGATCTCACAGCCTTTTCTGCTACTCAGATGTCTGGGTATAGGAACAGACCTTCACAGGAAATGGACGACTCTTGATGCTGAAACTGGCCTTGATGCGGTCAACAAAGTTAGTGGACTGATCGTACGGGCACGTGCCCCTTCAAGAATAGGGGCCCGCATGGGAAGACCTGAGAAATCCGATAAGAGAATGATGTCACCTGCTCCGCATGTACTGTTTCCCATCGGTGAGACCGGCGGAAATACCCGCAAGCTTGAGGATGCTGCCAGTTACAAAGAGTCTGTCAATGCTAAAGTGGGACTAATTAAAGTGGAAATCGGCTCAAGGATATGCCCTGCATGTGGCATGGATTCATACGAGTTCAGATGCGAATGTGGCGAATTCACAATTCCCAAGCTATCCTGTCCGCGATGTGGTCTTTCGGTCAACAAGGAGACATGCCCGAAGTGCGGTGTGAATACCACATGTGCCCGCATGCAGAACCTTGATTTTAAGAACATATACCAGCGAGCCTTTGAGAAACTGGATGAGCGTGAATCAAACTTTGATGTCATCAAAGGCGTCAAAAAAATGATGTCACGCAACATGACCCCGGAACCGCTTGAAAAAGGGATTTTGCGCGCCAAGCATGAACTGTATACGTTCAAGGACGGCACTGTAAGATATGACATGTCGGATATACCTTTAACACATATCAGGGCTGATGAGCTGGGGATACAGGTGGAGAAATTGCTGGAAATCGGTTATTCCGAAGACATATATGGAAAAACACTTGCCAGTGGGGACCAGGTGGTGTGCCTCAAAGTTCAGGATATTGTCGTTTCATACGATTGTGCTGAATATCTTTTAAAGACTACCCGATATATAGATGATCTTTTGTCCAAGTATTATCATCTTGAACCTTATTACAATGCCCAAACTATTGAGGATCTTGTGGGCACGCTTGTTATGGGTCTTGCACCCCATACATCTGCAGGTGTCCTGGGAAGGCTTGTAGGTTTTACCAGAGCTGCAGTGGGTTATGCCCATCCATTTTTCCATGCGGCTAAGCGGCGTAACTGTGACGGAGATGAGGATTGCGTAATGCTGCTTATGGATGGCCTCATCAATTTCTCAAGGGAATATCTGCCGGACAGAAGAGGTGGAAAGATGGATGCACCTCTTGTACTTACCACTCGCTTAGATCCAAGTGAGGTAGACAAGGAAGCTCACAATATAGACGTATGTGCCTATTACCCCCTTGAGTTCTACGAAGCTACGTTAAAATACACAAACCCAAAAGAACTGGAAAGTAAAATGGACCTTGTGAGCAGTCGTCTGGGTACTCCCTTGCAGTATGACCATTTTATGTTTACATATGATACGTCAGATATTGCCATGGGGCCTCCAGTCAGTGCTTATAAGACCCTTGGCAGCATGGTGGAAAAAATGGATGCTCAGCTTGCTTTGGCTGATAAGATAAGGGCTGTTGACGCTTCAGATGTTGCTGAAAGAGTTCTAATCTCGCATTTCCTGCCAGACCTGTTCGGTAACTTGAGGGCTTTTTCCAGACAAAGCACACGTTGTATTAAGTGTGATGAGAAGTTCCGCAGGCCTCCACTTACAGGAGTATGCCCGAAATGTGGAGGCAGGGTAATACTAACAGTACATGAAGGCTCGGTAAAAAAATACCTGGAAGTATCAAAAAAGGTAGCTATAGAGTATAATGTTTCAGCTTATACACGGCAGCGTATAGACCTTATTGGACTTGATATAAAGTCTCTTTTCGAGAACGATAAATCAAAGCAGACAGGTTTATCTGAATTTATGTGATTGGCAGGCCAAGGGCATTGATCTGGTTGATAAGTTCAGTGAATTGCTCTACTTCAAAGGCTATCACTGCTTCCCGAGTCATGCCTATAGACATTTCCCCGTCATAGCTAAGCATTTCGGGACCTCTGCGTACGAATCTGTCCACTCCGTCCCTGGAGAACACAGCCTTTGCTTCAGGATCATGCACGAATGCTCTTCCGGGGATCAGGACTGTTTCTTTGACATCTGCCAGTTCGAGGCTTTTCAGATCTTCAATGGTTATAAGACAACCGACGTCCTTGTCAACGGAAACGACGTTTACAGATCCTCCCAACTTAGCAAATATTTCTGCAAGTCTTGGATAAGCTGCTTTGCTAGTGATAAGCGTGGCTTGTTTCCTTAGTTTTGGGAGCTGGGCTAGGGCCTCTTCATCATTACGCAGTGCAAAGGGACAGCCTATGAGCGGATCTTCCAAGGGAGTTCCTGTTATCCTCATGGCATATCTGGAGGCAGCTTCTCCCACTATAGCACGAAACTCTCCAATTGTGTGTGTTTTTATATCTTGAAGAATAGGACCATTGCCCAAAATTAGACCTTCTTCCCTGCTGTTTGCAAAACGCATGAGTATAGCCCCTTTTGTCCCCATTTCCTGCAGATCGGAAAGAGTTTTCCACAATTCTTCCCCATCATTTACACCTGGTATGAGCACGATAGCAGCATAGACATCACAATGCTTACTGAAATCTTTAAGTACCTCCAGAGAAGCTTCCGGATTAGGATCACGCATATACTCTGCGCGAAGTCGGGGGTCAGTGGAAAACACAGTAAAGGAAACTTCTGTTACTCCATGCTCTATGAAAAAGTGTGCATCATCGGGAGAATTGAATCCTTTGCCACTGGTATATCCTAGATGTATTGGCTTGTCAAGCTGGGATAGAGTAGATACAAGTTCCTTTAATTGCGGATAGCAACTAACATCTCCTCCTCCGCTAATGGTTATTTTTGTTATCTCATTAGCTCTGAACCTGATGCTATCTGACAGGCTGTGGAGAACAAACTGTATGGGCTTAAAGCCACTATAAGCTTCTTTCACACCTCTTGTACAGTAATCACATCCTTTTTGGAAAGGAAAACAATACTTGCACCCAAAGGGTGGTATTTCTTTTACTTTCTTGAAATAACAATAGGTGCAGAATCCATTGCAGTCTATGCCCGGACTGCCACCAACATCGGCTACTATTTCCATTAGTATCGTGTCATAACACATGTATTACTTAAACCTTTGTGAGATTATAGAAAAGCATTATTTAAAAAAAAACATGTGCCATAATATATTTAATTAAAACAATAAATATTACTTTATGTGAATAATATAAACCATGGCATGCGTAAATGATTCCAAAATCAGTTATGTTTGTGGCACTTAACTTGCCAAGACAGTATATAATTTCTAATATATATGATTTATCTGGACAATGAAAGCAGAGAGGATATTGATGCAAAAGGTTTAAAACCTAATTACTCTTAATAAGTGGGTAATCCCGATGGAAAACATCGTACTCTTTAACGATTGTACAGATTTTTTCTTAACGCTTTGTCTGTACTTTTTCCAGGATGGATCTTAATAAATAGGAGGAAACATACGTGTCTGATAAAATAGACATTTACGACGACAAAGGTAAGCTGTTGGAAAGCGGCGTCGATCTTATGGACATTGCGCCAACAAGAAACGCAGCCATACAGAATATCGTCAAAGACACCAAAAGGACTGTTGCAGTTAACCTTGCAGGTATCGAGAATGCTCTTGCCATTGGTAAAATGGGTGGCGCAGGCCGCCGTATACTTGGAAGAGGGCTTAAGTACGACATAGTTGCAAACGCCAGTGCCATCCAAGACTCTGTTGCAAAATTAATAAGAGTCAACAAAGACGATGACACCAACGTAAAAGTACTTGCTGGCGGAAAGCAGTTACTTGTGCAGGTCCCATCCCTTAGGACCGCAATAGGTGCAGACTACGTTTCAGCAAGCACAGTAAGCGCTGCAGCCGTGGTACAGACCATCATTGACATGTACAAGGTAGACATGTTCGATGCACCTATCGTAAAGGGAGCAGTATGGGGAAGCTACCCACAGACAATGGACATGATGGGCAGCAACGTTGCATCCATCCTCAGTATCCCGCAGAACAACGAAGGTCTGGGTTATTCCCTGAGGAACATCACCACCAACCACATTGCAGCTATCACTGGCAAGAAGGCCATGAACGCTGCGGCACTGTCATCCATCTTTGAGCAGACAAGTATGTACGAGATGGGTAATGCAGTGGGCTTGTTCGAGAGACATCAGCTTCTGGGTCTTGCATACCAGGGTCTGAACGCTAACAACATAGTATGTGACCTTGTAACCAAGAACAACAAGACCGGTACAATCGGTACTGTCGTGCAGTCCACCGTTGAGAGAGCTATCGAGGACGGCGTCATTGCAGTTGACAAGAAGGCACCATCCGGATACAACTTCTACAAGGCAAAGGACGTTTCAAAGTGGAACGCATATGCCGCAGCAGGTCTGCTTGCAGCAACCATGGTAAACTGTGGTGCAGGAAGAGCAGCACAGAACGTTTCTTCAACCATCCTGTACTTCAACGACATCATGGAGAAAGAGACAGGACTTCCAGGCTGTGACATGGGAAGGGCCCAGGGTACAGCAGTCGGATTCTCCTTCTTCAGC
>DAKU01000164.1 GCA_002508425.1 Methanosarcinaceae archaeon UBA470 | reverse complement strand
CAAAAGCAATTGCTAAGACACTTGCCAATTCGATGGAAGTATACTCATCTTCCGACAGGGATGAGGTTAATGATATGCTCAAGAATCTGCTTTTGAAAAATCCTTCACTTACCGGTGTCTATGTGGGATACGAACCCAATGCTTTTGACGGAAGAGATGTTGAGTATGCTGACACTTTCGGTCATGATGAAACAGGCCGTTTTGTTCCTTACTGGAACAACATCAATGGCACTATTTTCCTTGAACCTCTTGTAAATTATCGAGAGCAGGATTATTACCAGATTCCAAAGAAAACTCTGAAAGACATCGTTACCGAACCTTACTATTATCAGGGTATCTTCATGGTTAGTTTTGATTCACCCATAATCAAAGATGGCAAGTTCGTAGGTATAGGGGGAGTGGATGTATCCTTGAAGTACATAGATGATGTGGTAGGAAATGTAAAGGCATTTGATACAGGTTATGCTTTCGTTACAGGTAACACTGGAATTTTAGTTTCTCATCCTATACACAAAGACTGGATAGCTTCAAAAACCCTATATGATTTTGGTATCCCTGAGATATCAGAAGCTGCAGATAATATCAAAGAAGGGAAAGGAGGCAATTTCGAGACTATTGACCCGGCTACAGGTAAAGATGTGATAATGTTCTATGAGCCTGTGAAAACCGGGAACTATTCATTTATCCTTGTGGTTCCCAAGGAAGAGATGCTTGCAGGGGTAGCTGCCTTAAGAACAAGACTCATCATAATATCTGCCATATCTATTGTGTTCATGGGCTTGGTAGCATATCTCATCGCAATGTCAATAACAAAACCTATTGATAATATTATAAGCAGTTTTAAAATGATTTCACATAACGCTGTGGAAGGGAAAATGGATGCAAGAGCGAATACTGATGTAGGGATAGATTTCAAGGAGATACCAAAAGGCCTTAATGAAATACTTGATGCTGTGACAGCACCCATACGCGAGAATATGAGAGTCACAAATTATCTTGCAAAAGGAGAGCTAAAAACAAGAATACAGCTTGACCTAAAGGGTGAGTTCAAACAGGCAGGAGACACGCTTGATAATTTTGCACAATATCTTGACAGCATTGTAGACGACTCTAATAGTGTGCTTACAGCTATTCAGAATAATGATTTTTCCAGACCTGTAAGCGTACAAGGCGAAGGTGATCTAAAAATACTTACCAATGGTATCGAACAGACCCGTTTGTCTCTGGCCGAAGCGACCACTGAACGTATAAAAGCGGAAAAGGCTTTAAGAGAATCCGAAAAGAAATTCAGGACTCTTTTTGACAGTACTAATGATGCCATATATCTCCATGACATGTCTGGAAGCATACTGGAAGTTAACCAGGTAGCCTGTGAGAGAATGGGCTATACTCGCGATGAGTTCCTTAAAATGAAGCAGATGGACATAGATGAGACACTCGCAATTAAATCTCTCTTCAATCGCATCAAAGAATTGCTTGAACTAAAGAACAACATCTTTGAGACGATACATGTAACTAAATGGGGTGGACATCTACCCGTGGAACTCAGCAGCCGGATTATCCAGTATGAAGGAAAAAATGCTGTACTTACTATTGCCCGTGATATTACAGAACGTAAACGCATTGAACAAGCTCTCAAGGACTATGCCGAGCAGCTTGAACATTCCAACCAAATGAAAGAGGAAATGGAACGAGTTGTAAACAACAGTCCTGTGATTGTTTTTAAATGGAAGACAGAAAAAGATTGGCCTGTGGAATTTGTTTCTGAGAATGTAACTCAATTGGGTTATACTGTTGAGGATTTTACTTCTGGCAGAATAAAATATGTTGATATATTATATCCAGGAGATCTTCAAAGGTTCCATCCCATGCTTGAAGAATATAAAAACGTTCATTCTGATCAGTTCAATCAGGAATACAGGATATTTACAAAATCCAAGCATATCAGATGGGTTGATGAGCGAACCTTTATCCAAAGGGAACAGTCTGGAAAAATAATATTACAAGGAATTATATTGGACATCACTGAGCGCAAAAAGGCTCAAGAAGCTCTTTTAAGGGCTGAAGAGATCCGTAAAAAGGAAATTCATCATAGAGTAAAAAATAACCTACAGGTAATATCAAGTCTACTGTTCCTTGAAGCTGAAAATTTCAAAGAAAAGGAGATAGTTGAAGCTTTTCTGGACAGCCGCAACCGTGTAAGGTCAATGGCATTAATCCATGAGGAACTATACCAATCGGGAGATATGACCACAATTGATTTCGCAGATTATACCCGAAATTTGCTGAATTTCCTGTCAAAATCCTATTTTATGGATTCTAAGTCTATCAAGTTGAATTCAAAGATAGAGAATGCCTATTTGGGAATGGATACTGCCATTCCTCTGGGAATGATTATAAACGAACTAGTATCAAATTCCCTTAAACATGGGTTTCAGGATGCAGTAGAAGGAAATGTTAACGTCACTCTTGAGCTTAATGGTAATGAATTTACTCTTGAGGTAAATGATGATGGAATAGGATTCCCGGAAAATATCGATTTCAGGAAAACAACTTCTCTGGGCCTGCAGCTTGTAACGACTCTTGTTGACCAGATAAATGGAACTATTGAACTTGAAAGGACTAGAGGGACATCTTTCAAGATTCGTTTTAAGGAGTTAAAATGTAAGGTTAAGGTGTGAAAATGACTGACGCCAAGATACTTGTAGTTGAAGATGAGAATATAGTTGCTCTCGAAATAAAGAAAAGATTACAGAAACTAGGCTATATAGTCCCTGGTGTGGCATCAACGGGTGAAGACGCAATCATCAAGGCTGAAGGAATCCTCCCTGATCTTGTTCTGATGGACATAATGCTCAAAGGTGAGATCGACGGCATACAGGCCGCCGGAGAGATTCGTAGTCGTTTTAATATACCTGTGATATATCTTACTGCATATTCGGATGAAGAAACATTAGAGAGAGCCAAATTGACCGAGCCCTATGGCTATATTCTCAAGCCTTTTGAGGAGGATGACCTGCGCACAACCATAGAAATTGCACTGTATAGACATCAGGTTTCAAGTGGAAGGGAAAAAAAGTAAAGGCATATCACTGAAAATGGCATCGATGAGATTCCAATAAAAAGAAGTTATATAACCAGGTCAGCTGTGTACTTCTTTCTGATATCCTCGCGCAATACACAGAGTAATTCCG
>DAKU01000157.1:9005-9857 GCA_002508425.1 Methanosarcinaceae archaeon UBA470 | reverse complement strand
TATCACGTAGCAGATATAGTTAACGTGTTCAGAGAAGATGTGGTCAAACCATCCATGTCACAGGAAGAAGTGCTCTCCAACACTGAAAAGAAACAAGAAGGCAACTTCTTAGCCCCAAGGATCATGTGAGGTATGAACATGGCAGGATGGGCAAATATATCACAGGTAAAGGAAAAAATAGCGCAGAAATCCGTAGAGGNNTACCTCGAGAAGATAAAGAAGAGCAAGATCAACGCTTACACCGCAGTATGGGAAGGAGCTGTAGAGAAGGCCAGGGAAATAGATAAGCAAGGTCACAACGGACCGCTTGCAGGTATCCCTATCGCTATCAAGGACAATATTTCCACCAAAGGAATATCCACTACATGCTCTTCAAAGATATTGCAGGGATATGTGCCACCCTATGATGCACATATAATAGAGAGGCTTAAGGATGCAGGAGCTATTATCCTGGGCAAGACCAACATGGACGAGTTCGCCATGGGTACCTCTACCGAATCAAGCTGTTATGGACCTACACTCAACCCCTGGGACAAGGAATGTGTGCCAGGAGGGTCATCCGGTGGTAGTGCTGCTGTGGTGGCTGCTGGTGAAGCACCCATATCCGTAGGTTCTGATACAGGAGGTTCTGTGAGATGTCCAGCCGCCTTTTGTGGAGTAGTAGGACTCAAACCCACATATGGAACAATATCAAGGTATGGNNCTCATCTCCTACGCTAATTCTCTGGAACAGATCGGACCGCTTGCTACATGTGTTTCAGATATTGCCACCCTTATGGACGTCATCGGAGGACATGATGCAAGGGACAGTACTTCAATAAAGACCGAGACCGTGTACAAGGATGCACTTGT
>DAKU01000157.1:3605-8972 GCA_002508425.1 Methanosarcinaceae archaeon UBA470 | reverse complement strand
CACACATCATATGCACTTGCTGCTTACTATATCATTGCCATGAGCGAGGCATCCTCCAACCTCGCCAGATTCGATGGTACACGATACGGTTACAGGAACGAAGGAGAGAACTGGCACGTTATGGCTTCCCGCACACGTGCAGAAGGNNTTCGGTGCCGAGGTCAAGCGCAGGATACTGTTAGGAACTTACGCCCTCTCCGCAGGATACCACGATAAGTATTACTTAAAAGCTCTGAAGGTAAGAACACTTGTAAAGCAGGACTTTGATCTGGCTTTCAAAGAGGTCGACTGCCTGATGACACCTACAATGCCCACTCCGGCCTTTAAGCTTGGAGAAAAGGTCGAAGATCCGCTTTCATTATACCTGGCAGATGTGAACACTGTNNCCTATCAACCTTGCAGGAGTGCCTTCCATATCCCTACCATGCGGATTTGCAGATGGTCTGCCCATTGGACTGCAAATAATTGGTAAACACTTCGATGAGGCTACTATACTGAAAGCTGCTTACAGCTTTGAGCAGAACACAGAACATCACGCCAGAAGACCTGCAGAGGTGGTATAATGGTTTATGAGAACCCTGACGGAGTAAGGATAGGACTTGAGGTCCACGTCCAGCTGAACAAGCTCAACACTAAATTATTCTGCGGTTGTTCCACGAACTACCATGACTCCGAACCCAACACGCACGTATGTCCCGTATGCCTGGGACTTCCCGGTTCATTACCGGTAATCAACGAAAGAGCAGTTGAGTTTGCTATCAAGATAGGGCTTGCACTGAATTGCAACATTGTAGAGCAGACCCAGTTCCACAGGAAGAACTACTACTACCCTGACCTTCCCAAAGGTTTCCAGACCACCCAGTATGATTATCCAATCGCCAGCCAGGGAAGAATAGTCATCGAAGGGGAGGACGGGGAGCGCGTCATAAGGATAACGCGTGCCCATATGGAAGAGGACCCTGGAAGGCTCCAACACATGGGAAGCATCGACAATTCCAAGGGCACCCTTATCAACTACAACCGCTCTGGGATGACACTTATTGAGATCGTCAGCGAGCCGGATATGAGAAGCCCAAAGGAAGCAAGGCGCTATCTGGACAAGCTAAGGAGCATTCTTGACTACCTGGACGTATTCAATGGTGACCTAGAGGGAGCTATGAGAGTCGATGCTAATGTCTCAGTCTTTTACGGAGACCGCGTAGAGGTCAAGAATATATCCTCCTTCAAGGGAGCAGAGAGAGCCCTGCTCTACGAGATAATGAGGCAGAAGAACCAAGTGAGGCGTGGTGGTAAGATTACCATGGAAACCAGGCACTTCGATGAAGCCAGAGGAGTTACGCTTTCCATGCGTACAAAGGAGGAAGAACATGACTACCGCTACTTCCCAGAACCCGACCTTGTGCCTATGAGAGTGGCGGACAGGGTTCCAAAAGTGTTAAAGACACTGCCTGAGCTTCCTGATGCGAAAAAGGATCGTTTCATGAAACAATACGGCATCATCGACATGCATGCACGGGCACTGACTACCGAGATCAAGGTAGCCAATTTCTACGAACAAGTAGCCCTGCAGGTAGACCCTGGAGCAACTGCAGTATGGGTAGCTGATATCCTAAAAGGTGAACTTAACTACCGTGATATAAGTGTAGACGCATTCAAGGTAGAAGATATTGTAGAGATCATAAAACTCGTAACCGAGAATCAGATCACAGAGAGAAGCGGCGTAGAGATCATCAGGACAATTCTGGACAATGGAGGCACTCCTGCAGCTATTGTAAAGGAGAAAGGACTTATCAAGGTAGAGGATGACATAATCACAAAGGCAGTTACTGAGGCGCTCGCTGAAAACCCGGAGGCTCTACAGGACTATCTTGGAGGAAAGGAGAAGTCATTGAACTTCCTTGTGGGCCAGGTCATGAAGAAAACCGCTGGCAGATCCGATGCAAAGACCACAAGAGAAATGATACTTGAAAGGATTGGAAAGCTGCCTCCTAAGTGAGCAGCCTATCCAAAACAATTATATGTCTTAAACTTCATGTAACCAGCCTACTATTAGGATCATTTATTCCATATTATCAAGGTGAATTAACATGGCAAGATTCCCAGAAGCAGAAAACAGGATACTTAACAAAAAGATATGTATGAAATGTAATGCCCGCAACGCTTCACGCTCAGAAAGATGCAGAAAATGCGGAAGCAAGGCACTGCGTCCCAAGTCCAAGGAAGCAAAGGGTGGCTGATCCGGTCCATGCAAGTGGAAAAGTACCTGAACGAAATAGCAGAGCGTGAAGGTGCAGTTCACTTGACATTGATCGACCCTGCATCCCAGTCCCCCAAAGAGGCGGCGGCGATGGCCTTTGCTGCAGCACAGGGTGGCACGGATGCGATCATGATAGGAGGGTCAACCGGAGCCGGAGGTGTGCCCCTTGACCAAACTATATTGAAGATCAAAGAAGTTACTGATTTACCAGTGATCCTCTTTCCAGGCAGTGCCGCCGGCGTGAGTGCACATGCGGATGCCATATTTTTTATGAGTTTACTCAACTCAAGAGATATTAATTATATAACTGGAAACCAGGTTATGGGTGCTCCGCTGGTATATAAGAGCGGTATTGAAGCTATCTCCATGGCGTATATTATTATCGAGCCCGGAGGCACAGTGGGATGGGTAGGCGATGCAAAACTCATTCCAAAAAATAAGCCTGAAATAGCAGTTGCCTATTCTCTTGCAGGTAAATACCTGGGTATGCACTATACATATCTCGAAGCCGGATCAGGAGCAGATGGCCCCGCAACCCCTCAAATGATAGCTGCTGTCAAGCATGTGTTGGGAAACAACATGCTCATAGTAGGGGGAGGCATAAGGAATGCAGAAACAGCACGTAAATGCGTAGATGCCGGTGCTGATATGATCGTTACAGGCACAGTTGTGGAAGAAACATCCGATGTCACCGGTAAAATCCGAGAACTAGTATCTTCCATCAAAAAGTAGATATATTGCAAAAATATTTTCCTTTTTTAGGGCTCCTATAACCACTTACGGAGAGGATATCTCATGCTTAAGGTAGAAGGTATCGTAAAAGATTATTATATACTGGAAGAACAGAAAAGAGTGCTTGAAGGCATCAGTTTTACTGTGAACGATGGAGAAATCCTTGGCATAACTGGGAAAAGCGGAAGCGGAAAGAGTACACTTCTAAGAATACTTCGTGGTGTAGAGAACTTTGAAGAAGGTACAATAGAACTTGAAGGAAAACAGTTCTTCCCCGACTCTGATAAAGATGAAATGAAGGACCTGATACACAACACTGCGATCCATCTTCAGCGGAATTTTGGGCTATGGAACGGACCGGCCATAGAGAATATCATCCGCAGGATCAATTCCAGACAAGAAGGACATGAAGGACTGCCTGAGAGTGACTCTCCGTTCTACGATGAGATTTACGAGGAGTCAATGGAATACCTTAAGCTTGTGGGCCTTGAGCACAAAGCTTTGCATGCAACAAGTGCTCTTAGTGGCGGAGAGAAGCAAAGGTTAATCCTCGCGCGTCAGCTAGCCGCGAAACCAAAATTACTATTGCTAGATGAACCTGTGACAATGACAGGACCAGGTACAAAGCAGGAAGTTCTTGACGTTATAAAGGATCTAAAGAAAACACTCAATATCCCCATTATTGTTGTGTCCCACCTGCCTGAACTACACATGTACATAGCTGATCGGCTCATATACCTTGAAGAGGGAAAGATAATAGAAGACGGAAAGACCGAAACAGTACTGAAACATTTCCTCAAGGATATGCAGCCACAGGTAGAGATTAATCCTGTAGAGAAAAAGGAAACTGTTATCAAAGTAAGAGATATCAACAAGCGCCTAGCCCTAATAAGAGTAGGCGAGGTCCTGAACTTCAAAGACCTATCACTTGACATATATAGAGGGGAAATAGTATCACTTATCGGACAATCGGGAGCAGGTAAAACCACTCTTCTTAAGATGATTGAGGGGCTTACGGTACCCACTTCTGGAGAAATAGCATACCTGCATAATGGCGAATGGCTGGATATAACTCATTTTAATTCTAAAAGGATAGAACTGAGAAAAAAAATAAGCATGATGCATCAGGAGTTCACTCTTTCTCCACATTCCACAGTGGGTCAGCAGATAGGTTTCAGGATACGCATTAAAGGTCCTGGGTCCTTAGAATATGCCCGGAAAAAAGCAAAAGAGTTGAAAGTGTCTGAAGAGATACTGGATATGCTCTACACATTACCTGATATGACAGAGGAAGAGAAGGATAAGATCATGCATGATATGCAGATAACACCTGAGATCTATGCCAAGCTTTTCCCAAAGGTAACTATGGAAGATGTGAAGGAACATGCAACAAAGATATTTGAAGCTCTTGACCTGCCACTCGAAATCCTTTACAAAACACCATATCAGATTAGTGGTGGCGAACATGTGCGAGCCTACATAGCTCTTGCACTTACTACAGATCCGGAAATACTTTTGCTTGACGAACCGTTCGGCGACCTGGACCCCGTAACACTAAGAGATGTTACAAATTCCCTCAAAAGAATTAACCGGGAATTTGGCACCACAATTATCATTGTGAGCCATCACATGGACTTTGTGAAAGAAGTATCTCACAGAGCAGTTCTTATTGATAATGCAAAAGTGGTGAATGATGGTGATCCGGTAGAAGTATCTAACCAACTTATAGAAATGAGCCATGCCAGGTACCTGGAAAGAACAATGGAATCGCTTATGAATGAGCAGTGATGTTCACCGCAAGACTGCGACACAACTTCTCTTTTTTTATTTCCGTGGACAATAGCTGTGTTCATGTGCTTATGGCACAAAGATATTTATTTCAGCAAATTACAACTCTTACTGAGGTGAAGTAGTATGAAAGATACTTTGAAAAAAGTGGGACTTTTTGGAATTGGCCTGTGGGCCCTTACTGAGGATAAGATCAACGAGCTCTCAAAGGAGCTTATAGAAAGTGGAGAGATGAACAAGGAAGATGGGAAAAAGTTCGTCAAAGAGGTCATAGAAGAGCAGAAGAAACAGAAAGAGGATATTGAAAAGAAGATCAATGCAAAGGTGCAGGAAACTTTCAAGCGGGCCGATGTGGTGAAGAAAGAAGACCTTAAGATCCTGAAAGAACAGATGCAACAGATTCAGGAAAAGCTTGATGAGCTGATTGGCGAGAAAAAAGAGGATAAGAAAGAAGAAGAGACGAAAAAGGAAGAGGAGCAATAACTCTTCCATATATCGGCATCTCATTGGGAATAGTTGGGGGAAATTGTGAGCAACAGTCGAACACAGAGCTTCTTTCTCAATCTACTAAAAGTTATAAACCGCCTCAG
>DAKU01000157.1:0-3507 GCA_002508425.1 Methanosarcinaceae archaeon UBA470 | reverse complement strand
GCCCGTAAGGTCAAAAACCTCAGTTTCACAGTGAAAATGTTCATTAATTTCACGAGGACATTTGAAGCTAATAGCGATGAAGCTGGCTTTTCAGAACAGAACGTGCCTTCGGGAAGCTATGATATTTCGATCCATGGCCTGGCAAAAGAAGGTGAAAAGAGGATAATTATTTACCTGGAAGCTGTGGAGGTTATTCATGCAGATATTGACGGGGAGTTCACATATAATTACAATACTGCTGCTTTGCCTGCTGGAGAATTCATGGTGCTGGTAGGGGATTCAAATAAAACTATAGAACTTTCCCCGGCAATCTAAAAGATTCTTTCTGAGAAAAAGAGAAAATCACGTCAGCCTTTGAGGCTGACCATTGTTAGTTAATATTCTTACAACTTAACTCCACGTTCTGTCATGTGCTTGATAAACTCAGTTGCTTCCATGACCGGCACACTGTCGATAGTACAGACATCAGACCATGGAAGATTGAATGCTGCATATGCCTGTGAACTTTCGGCCTCATATAGAATGAAATATCTTCCACCTGTGAGGTCAACCCACTGGTTGATCACATGTACACCTGCTGGAGGCCTCAGTTCCTTGAAGTGCTTCAGTATATCTGCCCTGTGTTCAGGTGCCCACGTACTTACGTCCATAAATATCATTTCTTATAACACCCCTTTATGTCAGTAGAATTGGGCTTTTTACCCAATACTCCCAATTAAGAATTGACTCGCATACAATATGAAGCTTTCTACAATCAGAATAAAGTAACTGAGTTGTACGCAGGCACCTATTGTAAAAAGAAACATATAAGAGCACGTGTTCTAAGAATATGTTAAGATTATGCATTTATGATCTCAAAACATACTAGAACATGATACATAGTCTTTTTAGAGATGATAGATATATTCCATCCATCCCCAACTTATAGTAAAACAAAACAGATAGGAGTTACATATGACAGACCCCAATGTCGAAAGGAAACTTATCGAAATCATGCGGATAATCAGCAAGAATGACAAACCGCTGGGAGCCCGACTTATCGCAGATGAGCTACAGAACAGAGGATATGCCATTGGGGAAAGGGCAGTGCGTTACCATTTGCGTATATTGGATGAAAGAGGATTCACCAAAAAGCATGGATATATTGGGCGCACGATCACAGAACTTGGGCAGAAAGAGCTCAACGATGCACTTATAGGCGACAGGCTGGATTTTGTAATCACAAGAATAGAAGAACTTGTGTACAAAACAACATATAACATAAGGGAAAAGAGTGGCAATGTCATCGTAAACGTGTCCATAATTGATAAAAGCGATTACGAGAAATCTATGGAGGTATTGAAATATGCCATCGACGCTGGCGTATCCATAAGTCCAAGGATCAGAATAGTGGATGAAGATTCAGAAGAGGACGATATTTTCGTTCCCGATGGAAAATTTGCAATAGCTAATGTATGCAGTATCACTTATGATGGCATTCTTCTGAAAAATGGGATACCATCTACTCCATTGTATGGCGGCCTTATGCAGATGGAAGCTCGCAAACCTGTAAGTTTTGTAGATCTTATTGGTTATAGCGGAACATCAATAGACCCTATAAAAATATTCATTAACAGACATTCCACTTCAGTTCTTGATTACATCGAAAATGGCACTGGAAAATTGCTCGCCAATTTGCGCCAGATACCTGGTTCTGCAAGGGAAAAGGCACGTGAAGTAATGGAACTTGCAAAGGAGTCTGATATTGGCGGATATTTAGACATTGGCGAAACTGGAGCAGATGTTTTCGGTGTACCCATGGAAAGAGGAAAAGCAGGTATCCCAGTAACCGTGGGGAGCAATGCTATCACAGCTATTGCAGAAGCAGGCATTCATGTGAAAGCATACCCTGTTTCTACTACCATGGACTATACTATAATGAAAAGGCTGGAATGAATAGTTCAGCTTTTTCTGGTCTTTTTTACAATATTCATCATAGAAAAATAGCCTCTTCCAAATTCTATGGAAAGAAGCTGATATGCCTTTTTATCAGTAAGCCCTGAACTTTTTATAGCATTGTAGCGCTCAACCACTTTACTTGCTTCTTCTTCCGTCCAGCGTTTTCTCTGGTTATGATGTGGGTTTCCTTCGTTGGAGCGCAGGTCTTTAAGCATATAACCTATTTCGATATTATTCATTTGTTTTAGCTGGTAATCATAGATATCGCTATTAATTTCAAATCCTGTAGAGTACCTATTAAGAGACTTAGCGATCTTTGCCGTAGAAAAGCTGCCTAAGAAAAAATCGCAGACCAGGTCGTCTTCATCGGATGAGTAGAGGATCATCTTTTTTAACAATTCCACAGGAAGAGTGTTCTTATTTCTCATTCTGCCTTTCTTGAAATCTCTGTTGATGAGCCAAACATCTTCAAGATCAGTGTAAAGTAAAGAGCTATTGTCTTCAGCTTTCTCAGAAGTTCCAAATCTGCAAAAAGTATTAAATTTTACTCTTTTTGAACTTGATTTTTTGCAGTAGAGGATGTGGTAGTGAGAGGTTACGAACTTATGCCTGGTACTCACACCGAAATTATATTTCCAGACAATATGATTAATAAGCTCAAAATCGTTTTTTTCAAGAGCAAGCAATATATCCAGAAGATTGCTCCACCCTGAGACCACATACATAGAACCAGTGTCTTTTAGCACCCTGTGAGCCTCATGAATCCACTTAAGAGAAAAATCCCTATACTCTTCCTGATCCACCTCAACATACCCTTCGAAAACATGCTCTTCTTTTCTATGATAATGCTTGTGGAGACTGTCACCATTTATGGCAAAAGGGGGATCTGTAATGATAAGATCGATACTTCTGTCAGGAAGATGTTCACGTGCACCGGTTATACAGTCCTGATTATAGTAGATATCCCTCATCCGGTCTGGGAATATGTCTCAGCAGTATATAAGAACTTGCGATTGCTGACAAGCGGAATGGATAGATAGTGAATTGATTTTTGGCGCTAAATAATAAAACCTAGTGAATAATTATTGCATTGGCACGATAAATACAACTCATATAGAAAAAGCTTAAATGTATAGATATATATATTAATAAGAAGGAAGGAGGGCACTTTTAGCCTAAGAGACTAGAAATAAAATAAATAGGGGGAAGTCTACGACTGGCTGCCACCTTCTTATTGATGAGAGGATGTAATATGGTAACAGTGAATAAAAAGAACAGCCTAAGAATTTCAGGGCAAGCCCTGTTGCTCTTAGGAATTATACTTATGATGCTGATACTTCCTGTATCAGCAGCGACCGTTGAAGAGAACGCAGAAGCTATAGGTAGTTTGCAGACAGCACTTACTGTTGTATGGCTGATAATTTGTGGTGGAATAGTATTTCTGATGCATGCGGGATTCTCGCTTGTGGAGATCGGGCTTACCCGTGTCAAGAACACTGCCAACATACTCATGAAGAACTTCATGACAGTATGTATTGGCATAGTGGTTTACTGGGTAATAGGCTGGGC
>DAKU01000050.1:6175-14579 GCA_002508425.1 Methanosarcinaceae archaeon UBA470 | reverse complement strand
GTTTTACAGAAAATCCAAGCTGCCAGTACCGGATTGAACACATATGAACCAATTCCACCAAAAGCGAGTTTTCCAATCGCTATGGCAAAGAAAGAACTCACTACAGGTAACCATAGAGGAACTTCGGGCGGCATCAAAAGAGATAACATAAGTCCTATAAAGACCGCATTTCCATCTTTTACAGTCACTTTCTGCTTGAACAGTGCCTGGACACCAAATTCTGTTGCTACTGCCGCAAGTACACTTACAAGAATTATACTCAAGGCAGGTATGCCAAAGAAATATATGGACACAAGGCTCACCGGCACAAGAGCCAGTACTTTGCTCCACATAATTGATCTGAACGTAACTTTTGATTTTCTATGAGGGGGAGCAGATATAGTAAAGGTCATTTATTCACCTCCGCAGCAACCAAGCTTCAGGTTCGAAGACTCTTTTGCAGGAACGTCTTCATAAGCCTTTTCAATGGCATCCTTCGCATATCGTATCAACTGCAGAATATGAATCTTAGAAGGACATACAACTGAACAATTTCCGCATTCGATACAATTATCAATATATGCCTGATGACATTCATCAAAGCGACCCTGATCAGCCAAAGCAGCAAGCTTATTTGGAAGTAGTTCTACAGGACATACATCCACACATGCTGCACAATGAGTACAGGCAACTGTTTCATCAGTGTCAACATCTTCCAGTTTCTGGAAAGAGATTCTGGTAGTTGTCTTTGTGACCGGAACCTCATCAGTATACTGGGCGACCCCTGTCCTCATTCCATTAGCAATAAGTTTTCCAGAAGTTATTAAATTGCCACCAAATGCCTCTATCACATCTTTAAAAGGTGTACCGATTCTGACGACTACATGAGATGGACAATTCGCAAATCCTTCTAAGGAAACATAGGTTTCAAGATAAGGTTTTCCTTCGTGTACGGCGTCATATAATGCTTTTGCCGATTTTACACCACATATAGCTACACCAACATCTGCAGGAGTAGAGCCTGGTGGAACTTTTCTACCTGTGACATTATAAGTGAAGAAATTGAGGATACGTTTACCATATATCCTCTTCTGGGAAACCACCAGAATGTTAGATTCACGATCCTTGAAATAGTAGCCAATTCTGCGGTTGCCTATAAGGGGTGCTACGATCAATGGTTTTCCATGCAACTTAAATTCTTCAAAAGCTGCTATAGACTCATGATCATCACTTCGGATAACAATCGCACCTTTAGATGCTCCTGCTGCTTTCATTAGAAGCTGCAGTGCATCAAGCATCTGAGTACTGTATTCTAAAGGAGCTTTGAAGTTTCCACCTATCCATTCCGAAGAAGTGGCATTTATCAATACTGTGTCTATCTTCTTTCCCTCTGGCTTAAGAACTGTCTGTGTGGGAGCCCCATAGTGTTCTATTATACCTGAATTTTTTATTATTTCAATAAGATCCTTTTGAGAAGGGTTCTTCTTTGGAAAGAAGGCTACTGTTTCATCACTTTCAATGGTCTCGATTATAATGCTTAACACTTTATTACCATCAGGATTTGGAGCCTTCTCAATTGAATGGACCACACCACATACACTAGAATGGACAGAAGAAGAATAGCTGTCCTTAGAGTCACCTATTTTCTGGCCTATGACAACTGAATCACCCTTCTTGACCATTGGAATACAAGGAGTTCCTTTGTGCTGCGCAAGAGGAATTATCACTCTGGCAGGTAATTTGTCTAATCTTTTGATTTCCATCACAATCACTCCTTAAAGTGCTGGCTCCCTCTCTACCTCAACAGGCTTTTGTCCCGGGATGGTTACAGGGATCTCTTTATCAGAGAAGTTAGTCGGTGGTGTTGTTTCTGCGGGATCCTTATCATAACCCAACAGTGTCCAATTCACATGCAAAGACCCTGAAGCAGACACGCCGTGGCAGTCGTCACATTTCAGAGGATCAGCCATGCCAATGTCCTTGCTTGCAATATTGTGGCTTACCTGATACAGAAGATCAACATGCCTGAGAATGGCATTTGGATAATCAGGTTGTTTGTCAAGGTTCCCATCGTAAGAACGCATTTCGGAAGATGTGACCTTACCATCAGCATTGGAATCGGCTGCTTTTACAACAGATGGTGAAATCGGATTACCCAATGAAGAACTATTGTCAGGATTGCTTAGAACACCCTGATCCAACCCCTCGTCCCACCATACACCATTTATCAGGTTGAAAGTTTTCAGTCTAACACCTTCTTCATCCTTACTGGCCATTACCGGCAGTTTTTCGTTGTATATTCCTTTTGACCAGGCGAGGGTTGGAGTGAAATTAGATTCGTGATAAGTTTCCTCAAGAACTCCATTTTCCCAGCTGAAACTGTTTATTGGAGCTTCACCTGTGAGATTTCCTCCTGGCAACATGGGTATATGACATGTTTCACAGTCTATAGTCTCAAGGTGCGCATCAACAATGCTACCGTGGGAAATGCCTGCATGACAGCCCTCTGAATCACAGCTCTTTACCTCCACATAGTCTTCATGAGTAGAATCAAGAGGTACTCTGCGCCCTACCTGGTGCTCCTCGGTTTCATGGCATTCAACACAATTTACATTGGCGTGAACATCATATTCAGAAGAATTCTCAACCATCCATGTCACTGCACTGGTGGAAACTTCATTTTGATGGCAAGTATTACCACATTGTTCTTTAGTGGGCGCACCATTGACATCGTCGTGAATTTCAGTAACAATGGGTAAAGGTGTAAGAATATTCAAAGCATAACTTGCAATGTATAGAGGATCTTGCTGTGCCTCTTTGCTGGCCTGTTTGATTGCTGCATCTTTTGCGCTGGAGATATTTCCAGAAGAGATACTTTCAACGCGCGCCTGATAAGAGTATAAGCCTTTTTGTTCATGGCAGACCATGCAATCCACATCTGCACCATATTCCTCAAGATTTCCACCACCTGGGTGCAGTGGACCATAAGTTTGGAGCCATGTTGCTTTGTCCATACTACTCAGCAAAACACCTTGGCCCATTAAAGAAGACCATTCGGCCATGTCCTGCTGCACATGGAAAGAACCATTGACCTTCTCCTTTGTACTTAAATGACAGCCCATACACACATTATCAGACCATTTCTGATCCGTCATATAATGAGATGAAAGGACCTCATTTCCGCTATATCCAATATAAGCATACGCGCCGGATATGAAAAGCATCAATATAGCAATGATAATGAGAAAATTGGCTTTCATAATAATCACACTCACTTTTCTGATACATTCTCGGGCTTTTTGGTAGCAATATCTTCAAGCTCTTTTATAACAACCATAATAGTGTTCCTCAAATTCTGTTCATTTGTGATCTTGAAGTCGTTAGTAACGTATTTATCGATCTCGAATGTCTTGCGTACAACCCGTACATTAAAATCAAAAACCTTGTCAAGAAGTCCTTTTTTAGGAGTTATCCCGACAAAATCAACATCTAAATGATTACCGAGTAAATTGAATTTGATTTCTATCTTTTCGAGAGGAGAATTAGATTTCACATAAATGATATGTTGTTTCATATCAGCAAATTGCTTTTCAATTCCCCTCCATCCACACTCTTCCATTATCTGATGGATCGCCACCACAAGATATTTGTCCTTACTGGAATGCAAGCCCGCAGACAAATCTCCACTGTAATTTATCACTATTACACTTCCTTTAATTAAAGATGGCCATAAAAGAACTTACATGATAAAACATGATAATTGGGACCATTTGAATTAAGTTTAAGATTGTTTATGTCATTGCATAAACCATGGAGTATAAAATGGTTACCCTTATACTGATAACGATTTTATCAGTATCATTCGTGATAAATTGTATTGACAAAGATGTAGCGAGCCCGGAAACTATACAACAGACATACAATGAAAGTCGGACCATAATGGATACTATAGTGACTATTCAAGTTGTTGACACAAACAGTACACATGCAATGATGGCTATTGCTAACGCTTTCGAAAAAGTCGAATATGTTGACTCTAGCATGGACTACTACGATAACACAAGCGAATTGGGCAGACTTAACAAAAATTCTGAACTTTTGAATGCGAGCAATAACCTAACGTATGTAATCAATAAGTCTATATATTATCAGCATGTTACCGATGGCGCTTTTGACATTACAATCCTGCCTCTACTTGATATTTGGAAAAGTAAATTCTCAGCGGGGGGAACACATCAACCGCCTACTCAAGAGGAATTGAACGAAACACTCAGGTTTGTAAACGCCAGCAATATAACAATCATAGGAAATGATATATTTATTCAAAAAGGGATGCAAATAACTCTGGGTGGAATAGCGAAAGGATATGCTCTTGATATGGCCATCGAATCACTTCGTAATGATGGAATTGACTCCGGTTTTGTTGATGCGGGAGGCAATGGGCTATACATTGGACATAAACCCGATGGAACTGGCTGGAAAGTAGGACTGAGGAATCCGAACATCACTGAACAGGTAATAACCGTTGTACAAATCAGTGATATGGCTATAGCTACTAGCGGCAATTATGAAAGATATTTCAGTGAGGAAGCAAAGGTCTCACACATTGCGGATCCCCGTACAGGATATCTGTCCCAGAACCTAATCAGTGCTACAGTTATCGCTCCTGTTGGAATAGATTCTGATGCTTTGTCAACTTCCGTATTCGTATTGGGAGAGAAGGATGGCCTCGAGATGATCGAGAAACTCGATGGTGTTGAATGTCTATTAATAACAAATGATAAAAGGATAGTAAAGTCCAGCGGGTTCCATAAGTACGAAATTAATTCGACTAATAATTAAAACCACCCTATATAACTTCAAGACAATTTAACTTCATGCAGGGTCTCGTAAATGGGACCCTGTGGAGTTAGAGTGCTTTTTTTAAGTTTGACTGTATCCACATGCATTGAACCTACATCAAAATCCCTGAGGGATCCTATTGCTGAGATAAGTTCTTTGCTGTTGGGAGATGACAAATGTTTAACTCTGGCAATAGTCGCATGAGACGTGAACTTACGAGACTCTTTTTTAAAACCAATTTCAGACATTAATGATTCTACTTGCTTATGAAGACAAGAATAATCGCCATTACCTCCCACCCATACTATTCTGGGACTATTCATACCGGGAAAAACATTAACTCCGCAAACATGTGAATCAAAAGAAGAACAATTAAGTTTATCAAGTGCATTATTAATCTCAGAAAGTTGTGGCGCGCCCACATCTCCTAAAAATTTGAGAGTAATATGCACCAGCTCTGGATTCACTAGCCTTAATCCTTGAAAATAAAGCTTTGACTGGACCTCAGAGATCTTTGCACGAAATTCTGCAGGAAGATCAATCGCTATGAATGCCCTGATCACAAAAACACCTTTATAGAAGTGGTTTTTTGAACATAAAATACTGACGCTGTAGGCATATAGAGGTACCTTTAATAGACATAAGGTGTTTATATAATAATGCGTATTGAGGGGACAAAATGGATCAAAAAGGAATAATCGCGGGACATCATTGTCGTGAATCGGAGGCCACGGAAAAGAGAGAAGAATGCATGGGAAAAAATATAATTATCATTGAAACTGCCGTGAAACTTGCAGAGGAACTTGGATCTTCGGCTATAATTATATCTGGCGATATATGTTTTGATGATATCAAAACAACCGTCCCTATCTACCATGCTTTTGGCGACCAGAAAGGACTCATAGATCACCTTATATTCTCGAATCTGGGAAAAGAAACAAGAACTTTCACAGATAGTGTGATTAATCAATCATACAACAAACTAGAGAATCTAGAAAGTATAGCAGCTATTGGACACCTCCTAGGTAACATATCCGAAGGAACTGTGGTAGGGATTGTCGGCAGCATAGATTCTTGTGCAGTAGTGGTCCATAACCTCAAAGAAAATGAAATGGTAAAAAAGATCCGGGAATGTGAAGAACGCATATCTTCAGAAGTTGTACGTGCTGTAATGAACATTTGCTTTGACGTTGCTACAAAAGGTCGTGAAGGTAAAAAAGTAGGTACCGCATTCATTGTAGGCGATGTGGAGGAAGTTATGCATAGATCTCATCCACTGATCATTAACCCGTACCTGGGGCAAACCCCGGAAGACAGCAACATTCTTGAAGAACATAACTGGGAATCAGTGAAGGAACTTGCACAACTGGATGGTGTATTCATAATTTCAGAGCAGGGAAAGATACATGCCGCAGGTAGATATCTGGATGTGGATGCCAGAGATATCAACATTGACAAAGGCCTCGGAGGAAGACATGTATCCGCAGCAGCTATCACAAGAGATACTGTCGCAGTAGCTTTCATTGTATCAGAATCTGGTGGCGTTGTCAGGATATATAAAGATGGAAAAGACATAATCTGCATCGACAACCCGCAAAGATGCATCCCAGCATAATTATTTTTTAAAAAAAGAGAATGGACCGGTTAAACCCGGTCATATTTTACAATTCCTGTTTTACATTGGCAGTTTCATTCCAACTCCATTCAAGACCAATGCAGTTGCAAGGTAGAGTGCTGCGATACCTGTAATCAGGGTTATTGCTCCAGCGATTGGCAGTATATTCATTCCGAAGAATACAGCTGCAAGGCTGAAGAACGTGAGGTCAAGCACTACAAAGACCACGGTTAGCATCTTTAAACCAATCTTTAGTGTACCAAGTGTGAGCAAAGTTGCTATGATACCCCATACAAGCGTGAAAAATGCCATAGATGCGTTACTTGGACCAAGTATTGTTATGTTGAAAAGTCCTGCTGGAGCTAGGTTTATGAATGCAAAGCCGAACCACCAGAAACCGAATATTGTGAATGCTGTTGCACCAAAAATGTCACCTTTCTTCCATAATTGCAGACCTGCAATTACTTCTGCAAAGCCACCAAGCATAATTGCCATTGCAAGTACCATCAACGCAGGTGAGCTAGTGTCATCGCCTCCCAACATTCCCATGTTTAAAAGTCCTGCAAACGTAGCTGCAAACCCAAGACCGTAGAACCCTACTGCTGCTGGGCTTCCTGCAGTTGTATCTTTAATTGTAATTTCTCCTTCCATAGTTTGTCACTTCCCAAATATTATATAATGATTAATACAATCACAGATTGTTTTACTGTAAAGTTATAGTTATACCACCCTTAAAAATAAACGGGTTACATAATGATAAATTTAAAGTTACACGTACACTGTAAGCTATCCAAACTTAGCCAAACACCTCCTACACAAGACACTTTCTAATAGCAGTATATATGTGTTTTGTTTCTTTCAAGCGCGGTGGAAAATCAGAAAGGAAAGTGCAATAGATGTAACCGATATTGGGCTTTATACTGTATTCCAGGATAGAAGCAAGGCGGATTGACAAATAAACGACATCTAGTGTGCTTATATCATTAAAAACGATTAAAAATCGGCCAGTAACATAATTAAAAATTGTGTTTAAAATATATAATAGAAGCAGGGGCTTCTTATCCCGACATTTTTAAATAGAATGGAAAAGATTGTAGTTGCCTTTTACAAGAAGATACCTAAGGTAAGTTATGTTCCAGATTATATCCTGAATCTCAAGAGAGCTGCAATGCCTCCAAGAGCTAGCAATTTCTGCCCTGGTTCAAAAACTGTACTGAACACTACTATATTTCCCTGAGAATGCTCCACTTCCTGCAAAAAAGAATCTATTTCCCCTTTTTCTCGCTCTTCCCTGAGCAACTCATCGCAAATCAGAAGCACATCTATTGCACCATAATCCAGAGCCATTTTTACTTCAGACATACCATAGGCCACTTTGCCATCCACCGCTATCTCTTTTAAGAGATCTTCCATTAGTTTAGACTCGCGTGCTATTCTGGATTGCTCCATGATCCGGTCAACTGCACCTCTTCGTAACACTTCCTGAAAACCAGACATGCCAATAGATGCCGTGTCTTCAAATACAATCTTTGATGCCATTTCAGGTTCTTTTTGCTGAGCATATTTTAGAAAATCCTCTTTCGTAAAACCGGGCCCAGCAAGCACAATTGATTCTGAACCGGAAATAGCATGTAGCAGTTGGTCGAGTATCTCCTGAAAAAAAACGTTCCTCAGATTACCTTCAGCTTTACCTGCAGATTGATTTATGTGAGAATAAATCTCGATACCATAATGCTTGACAAGACCGATATCCGCATCTCCTTCCTCTATTGCAACAATAATAACAGATGGCCGCTTAGAAGCTATTTCAGCTTCATCTATTCTTTCAAGCTGATCATTCTTCCAAACTTTAACGATGGATAGCTCAGTGCCTTCTTCTATATTGAAAGTATGATGAGAACCAATATCCATCCCGTGTTCTATGACACCGTGTACTCTGAGCCTGTTGGAAAATTTATGGAATTCTAA
>DAKU01000050.1:0-6124 GCA_002508425.1 Methanosarcinaceae archaeon UBA470 | reverse complement strand
TTAAGGTGCCAGAGATCATCAAGAGTCTCAGCCAAGATAGAAATCTCACCATCCCTATCCCTTAGATTCTTTTTCATTACTCTCATAATAACACCTATAGAATGGATCACATCTTTATGTCAGATTCACCAGGGGGTAACACCATAGCTATTTTATCTGGAGAAGCTGCCTGTTTTACAAATGATGCATCGCCTATGATTTCAACATACATTCTGTATATTTTCTTTGCTATGTCGTTCTGGTTGAACTTGCCAGGCATCAATTCTATTATATGCTTTCCTCTCCCGCTTACCGCAGATAAGGGACCACCTATCACTCTGATATCTCCAACCATTTCAATACCAACTGCAACACCCACTGGCACATCCTTTAGATAGTTCCTCTCACCACGGATTATAAAAGATCCTTTCTTTACATATTCACCAGATTCCGGAGTCTTTGAAACCTGCGTTGGATTTACCCAGTAACAGTCTGCACTGAACTGACCTGACTTCCAGATGCTGGAATAAGATACTACAAAACGTGCGGCTTCCTCAAGGGTCTGAGGCGGTACATCTTTACCGCCGGTCTTTATCACAGTTAGTGGAGCACCGGGGAACTGAGTGTGCAATACGATATCTCGCTTTTCCATGTACTTAGTGAATATTTCCTCGTTGGTGTCAGCATCTCTTCCACCTATTATAAGAAAACCATCAGATGACGTAAACCATCTGAACTTATCGTACCAGTGTTTCTTAACGCGAACAGTACCTTTTTTAGCAACTGGCTTCTCTTTTTTCTGCATGGCCAATTTTGTCTGTTCGATAGACCTTATAGCTCCTTCCTGTTTCTTTGCCAGTTTTTTGGACTTTTCATAATATACCTGAGCATTTTGCGGAACTGTCTTAGAAACATCTATGTTCGTTTTCATACCCATTAGATCAATTACTACTGTCGCTGTAGCCTGATCTATGCTCAATATGGACCTTGCAGCTGGAACGGAGTCCTTTGCAGCTTTCAGGATAGATTTTATCTGGTCCCACGAGTAACCTTTATCTCTTGCATTGGAAAGTACATTTAGAACGTCTTCTACTGATTGATAATTTGCATAGATGGTTTCTGCGATAGATGTATGTTTTGCGGATTCCTTGCCGTACTTCTCCACCGCTTCTTCCTGCTGTTTTAACCTGCGCTCCAGAAGGTCAACTTTTTCCTTCTTTACTGCAACTACCTGCTCGGTGATAGATGCGGCTTCCCTTTTACCGAAATACTCGTCCAGAGCCTTATTAAATGATGGAAAACGCTCCTTTGTTAGTCCACGGTAAACTTCCAGTTCAAAAGGCACAACATCTATTGACTGGGAAGCGTCTCCTTCACCTTTCTTGATGACACATGGATCCAATTTCCCTGTCTGCAAAGGAGAGAACATTTTCTTCATGGCCAGAAGAAGCAAATTTATTTCCTCTAAACCTACTTCTGCAACAGGCAGGTTCTTTTTGACCCCTGCCCTGGAGCATACTTCCTCTGAAAGAAGACCACCCAGATTGAACCTAGTAGCAATGGTACGTACCACGTCAGAATCTGATGACCTGAAAACTGCAAGCATTTGTTCTTCATTTGCCTCAAGGGGACTTATCTGTGCCTCTGGATAAATGTAAATTTCACCGCTTCTGACCCTACGGCCTTTGAAAGTTGCAGGATTCATGGGAAGAATGATGCGCCTTTCATTGTCAATGAGGACAATGTTGCCTCTGGCAAAAAGCTCAGCTACTAAGACTGTCTCCACACCGCCCCTGACAAAACCTATTTCGATTATCCTGTCAAAATCATACTGCTTGATGGAGGTTATCCTGCTGCTCATTACATGTTTACGCAGCAGCATGGGAAATGACTGTGGTAGTTTGGGACTCGGAGAAGCATATTGACTCAAATGAGCACGTTTTCCGGCCTGTATTATGAAATCTACCCTACCTTTACCGAAAACGAAGAGGTTAAAACGTATCTCATCTTCCAGTGGCTGATATATTTTCCCGACCTTGGCATCAATAAGCGAGAGCTCACCTGAGCTAAGTTCTGCCACAAGAGCTGCAACATCTGCACTTGTCATTTCCTCTTTCATAAAGCGACTATAAGGCAGGTGTTGACTATAAGGTTTATGACAAGAAAGTAATATTAATGGTAATTTATTGAACTAAGAATGAAATGATAACAAAACGATGCAACTGAGAAGATGAATGAAAAAACACGAAACTATCTTGTGAACAGGTTCCAGGCTTACTATACACAAGCTGAGATACACCTTCCCCCAGAACACATATCAAGAGAATGGGGATTTATTCCTTTCAGTGATAGCTCTGAAACTTTTATGAAAAGACACATTGCTTTCGGTTCTGAAGGGGAAATAAGGGACTACCTGAAAGGAATTGCTCCAGCCCATGCATATTACTCTGTTGCATACTATGAGTACCCCAGTGCACCGAAGATGAAAGAGAAAAACTGGCAAAAAGCAGACCTGATATTTGATATCGACTCCGACCACCTTCCAGGAAAGATAAATTCTTATGCTGAAATGCTGGAAAAAGGGAAAAAAGAAACCTTTAAGCTAATGGAATTCTTGCTTGATGACTTTGGATTTGATGAAAAGGATGTGCATATAGTGTTCTCAGGGGGGAGGGGGTACCATTGCCATATAACAGACCCTTCTGTCCTACACCTTGAAAGCCCGGAAAGACGTGAAATAGTTGATTATGTCAGTTCGAAAGGAATAGACCTTGAGAGGATACTTGACACAAAAGAAGTAAGTGGAGATGCTGGGAGAGAGAGTGCACAGATGATGGTATTTCCTTCGGAAGCTGAGGGCGGATGGAAAGGAAGGATAAACCGATATTTTGTTTCTTTTATGAAAGAAATAGTTGCAAGGGACGACGCTGAGGAAATCCTAAGAGGATTCAAAGGCGTGGGTGAGAAAACGGCCCGACAGATCGTAGAAGTCTTTAGAGATGAATCACAGGTTGAAGTGCTGAAGAAGGGGAACATTGATATTTTATCAGGCGTGAACAAAAAAGTAATTAATGCATTGATAGAAGAAGGAATTAGGAAAATGTCAGCAGTTGTGGATGAGCCTGTTACAGCTGATATTAAACGTTTGATACGGCTTCCCGGATCTTTACATGGAGGTTCCGGGATGAAGGTAATGTCCTTAACAATCGATGAACTGGAAAAGTTCGAACCTTTAAGAGATGCAGTGGTTTTCGATGAAAGGTCGGTAAGGTTAAAAGTTATCAAGCCCTTTGCAGTGCAGATGAAAGGAAAGGATATTGAGGTGGAACAGGGAGAGCAGGAACTACCTGAGTATGCGGCTGTACACCTTATGTGTAGAGGTGCGGCAGAATATGGATAGGACTGAATTGAAAGAGATCTTGCGCAGTGAGAGCAGTTCTTCTCTTAAATCCTTAGGTTCTGACTTCTACGAAAGCGTAGCAAAGTACATAAGGGAACTGGAAGATGAGATCAGGCTCATTAGCAATCCAAGATCAGTGGAATCCAGAATGCTGGAAGACGAACTTCAGAGCGCTATCACTGACATCGAAGTAATATTCCTGCGCAGGATTAAGAAGATCGCTACAAGGGCAACTTCCAATGCATTCTCCAAAAAGTCACCAAATCAGGACATGGACAAACTGTTGCCTGCTGAAAAAAGGATATATGATTCTGTATTATCTGCCATTAACTCCGCAAGAGGAGAACTGCTGGAACCGATACTTAATCCCGAAACAGTAACCTCCCCTCAAAAAAGCGTATACCTTGGAGAAGGCACTTTAAAAAACAGTGGCCTACAAGAACCTTATAGAACAGAAACAGACAAACTGGATACTCAAGAAGGCCCTGGGAGAATGGTTTCTGAAACAACACCGGAAATATCCATGGAAAATATCCCAGACGTAATAGGCAAAAGTAATATAAATGAAGAGTTCGTTGTTGTGCGAATACTGAAAGACTTACCTACCTTTAAGGCTTTAGATAATCGTAATTATGCGCTGAGTGCAGAAGATGTTGTTGTTTTGCCGACCCTTAACGCGCAAGGTCTTGTAAAACGCAACGTTGCACACATCATCACGAAACTATGATTCAGATCAATAAAGGTGTAGATAATGAAGATCCCAAAAAGATTCAGAACACACTGCCCTTTCTGTAAAAAACACACCGAACATGTGGCGGAGAGGGTGAAGAAAGGAAAAGCTTCTTCACTGACACATATAGAGAGACAGAAGAAACGCCAGATAGGAATAGGAAACAGCGGAAAATTCTCCAAGGTTCCTGGTGGAGACAAACCCACAAAAAGGATATACCTTAGGTACCGCTGCTCAGAGTGTAACAAATCACACCAGAGACCTTGTTTCAGAGCGAAGAAATTCGAATTTGCGGAGTGAGTATAAATGGCAAAACCAAAAAGCAGATTCTTGCGTGTCAAATGTAATGACTGTGAGAATGAACAGGTTATCTTTGGAAGCGCAAGCACCAAGGTAACATGCCTAGTCTGCGGCAGGACTCTTGCTGAGTCTACCGGCGGCAAATCAACTATAACAACACACATCCTGGAAGTCCTGGAATAAGTGTACTAAAAGTGATCAGATGGATATCAATGAGTGGCCAGATGTTGGCGATTTTGTAGTATGCACAGTAAAGGACGTAGTAGACTTCGGTGCGTACACTACACTTGAGGAATATGGTGGAAAAGAAGGGTTCATCCATATTTCCGAAATCAAGGCCGGATGGGTAAAATATGTACGTGACTACGTGCGGGAAGGCCAGAAGATAGTCTGTAAGGTCCTAAAAGTGGATACTGGTCGCAGACACATTGATCTGTCCCTCAAAGATGTCAATGAACACCAGAAGCGCGCCAAGATTCAGGATTGGAAAAATGAGCAAAAAGCTGCTAAATGGATGCAGTTTGTAGCAGAGGAAACTAAAATAAAGGATGAAGAGCTTGACAAGCTAAGGATTAAACTCCACGAGAGCTTTGGAAGTCTTCATTCAGCTTTTGAAGAAGCTGCGATCAACGGAGAAAGCGCTTTTAATGATCTTAAACTAAAGAAGAATGTAGTTAAAAGTATTCTCAGGATTGCTCAAGAGAACATAAAATTACCATTTGTAGACATTGCAGGTTTTGTGGATCTGAACTGTTATCTGCCAGATGGGATCGAAGTTATAAAGAAAGCATTGATGGCTGCCGATGAGGTTCAGAAAGAGGGCGTAAAGGTCGAGATCACATACACTGGTGCTCCAAGGTATAGAATCAAAGTCATTGCACCCGACTATAAGACTGCTGAATTAGTATTGAAGAATTCGTCTAATGCTGTAATAACTACAATACACAAACTGGGTGGCCAGGGAGTGTACCACCGTCATAACGAAACTGTAAAGGCGTGATATACTGGTGGGTTCCAGGATAAAGAAGTGCCTCCTCTGTAGGCAGTATGTTTTAGAAGAAGTGTGTACTCATTGCGGAGGAAAGGCGGGTAACCCTTTGCCCCCGCGTTTTTCACCGCTTGACCCCTATGGGAAATATCGCAGAATTGCAAGGAGTAGGGATATCAATGCGCGAGAACAGGGTAATTTATCTAGAAAAGAATGTTGAGATTAAAAACCCTATAATGATCGTAGGGCTTCCAGGCGTAGGTCACGTCGGAAAACTTGTTGCTGAACATCTTGTGGAAGAGCTTGAATCTACAAAGATCATTGAAATATATTCTCCTCATTTTCCTCCTCAAGTCCTTGTAGATGAAAACAGTGAGATCAGAATGGTCAACAATGAGATCTATGTTTGCAAAGCAGGCGAACATGACCTTCTTGTGTTGATAGGCGATCACCAGAGCAATACAACCAATGGTCACTATGAACTCTGTGGGCTTTACTTGGACCTCGCAGAAGAAATGGGAACAAAAATGGTGTACACATTGGGTGGTTTCCCAACTGGCCAGCTAACTCATATTGATGAAGTACTGGGTGCAGTGAGTAAACTGGAACTTAAAAACAAGTTGGAAGAAACAGGGGTTCAGTTCAAACCTAACGAGCCTGGAGGAGGCATAGTTGGTGCTTCAGGTCTTATGCTTGGCCTGTGTAAACTTAGAAATATAGATGCCGC
>DAKU01000151.1:3650-10139 GCA_002508425.1 Methanosarcinaceae archaeon UBA470 | reverse complement strand
AGTGATATTAAAGCTGTGAAGATAGCTCCTACAATCATTCCAGAAAGAACGAATACTAGAGTTCCATTCCCTTTGCTTGCTTTTCCCATACTGATAGCAGTAAACATCGCCATAAGCCCAAAAACAAAAGAAGACAATTGTATTACAAAATGGTCTCTACCCAATAATATTCCCAGACATGCACCGAAGCCTGCACCAGCACCTACGCCCAGAATATAGGGTGATACAAGAGGATTTCGGAATACGCCCTGGAATGACGCACCGGCTGTGGAAAGTGCAGATCCTACCAGCAAAGCTGCGATTATTCTTGGAAATCTCACATTGAATAGTACAGTGTGGTCTGTCGACTTCGGAACGGCAGTACCAAAAAGCAGAGAAGTAAGACTTCTAATGCTGTCATCCACTACATGATATGCAGATACATGATACCTTCCAACAAAAAGGGAAATTACAAGTAGCACGAAGGGTAGTAAATATATGGCTAAAGTACCATAACGCCTGCTATCAGGCATGAGTGCACCCCGTTATTTTCCTGGGCCATCCATGAGATGATGGTCTATGGAATGACCTGTTTGGGCTAGCATCTTCATATTCCATATCATAGAAACGCTTGTAGAATTCAGTTGCTTCTTTTTTAATATCAATACCCAGTTTTCCGGGATACATCTTTTCGGCTATGTAAAGTAGACCCAATATCCAGCGGGGGCTGCCAAAGTCCCAGGAAGGTGGGATTTCGTATATCCTTTGTTCCATCACAGCATCTGCTTGTATACCATATTGCTGACATAAATCATAGAACTCATTGAGTGGCCGAGAAAGAAAACCGGAAATGAAAATGGTTTTAGGATTATTGTCATTGATAAACTCAGGCTGTACATTTACACCAGGCTTGCCTTCCTTCTGTAGCAATTTATTGATACTTTGTCCGCCGGCAAATGTTACAAGATTATTCTCCATTCTTCCCGCATTCAGTGCAAAAAGAGGAGATCCCATACAATAATATGCCTTATGACCTAGGTTCTTTGTTGCAAGATCATGTACTATTTCCATGCGCTCCTTGATAAAGGATGAAAGCTGTTCCCCTTGTTCCTGCGTACCTGCCTTTTCAGCTATAAGATGAATGAAATCAAGATAAAAGTATGGCTGTTGTATAAGGTGATGGATCTTCATCAGAGTATCACCATCGGAAATTTCCCTCCATACTTCCAGCATCTTTCTTTCATCCAGTATTCCCATACAAGTAAGCACTGCATGTATCATACCAAAAGCCCGGCTTATACGGTAACCACCCATGAACCCTGCTTCACTGAAACTTTCCCTGGCAGTTGTTCCTGTAGCTGGAATAGAATATCCGCAGTTGCAAGTATAATTAATCAAGGGCTTCAACAGCTTGGAACCCATGGGTCCGTGAAACTCTCTTTCCGCTAGCAAATCACCACACTGTGGGCAATATGTATTCAGCAGTTCTGTGCCAGGAGAATTGAACAAATAGACATGAGATACATGCTCTCTCAAAGCTTTACATAGATTTTCGGCCTCCCCTATGGACGGCTCGAGTTCAAGAGGTGCATCTCCAAAAGGAATGAATCTCATAAGCTGTACGGGAATTTCTGGAGATATCTCTGAAATGGTCTGTGCAACTTGCAGCACATCGTCCTCTTTTCCCCGGGAATACACTACAGAAGTCTCTACATGTACACCCATATCAAGCAGTTTTGCAATATTACGGAAAACAGGAGCTGAAGAAAAAGCTCCGCAATCTCTGTAACTTGTATTGGAATAACCTTTAATTCCCACATTCACAAAATCCAGTATATTTCCCAGTTCTTGTATAGCATTGTCTGTAAAATAACAATTAGTAGAGCAACCCACTAATAGATCATTCTCTTTTGCCAGAGTTGCAAGTTTTTTAAAAATATAATAATTGGCAGCTGGTTCATTGAGAGTTGATACAACGCCTATGCATTTTTCCTGCAATGCTTTTGACACTACCTGGGAAGGACTGAGTGTAGGCCAACCTAGAGACCTGTTGGATGCCAGCAGCCTTGCCACGCAGCCCGGACATTCAAAATTACAACCAGTACTGAAAACTTGCAGGAATTTTCCATTTGAATAAAAATGAAGCATTGGAACGGTCTCTATCGAAATTGGGTAGAACCCCATGTATCCGATATCAGCCTCTTGAACTATATTTATTCCATCGCTCACATAAGTTCCACATTTACCTGAGCTATGCTCGCTGATATCACAACCAATTTCACAAATCTTACACTTCATTTTTATTCCTCCTTATTAATTACCACCCAGAATCCAGAATCATCTTGTACTGTACGGCAGGCAAGCCCCGTTTCTCCCCCAGCTTTCTGCATGGCCTGAATATTTTCAGGGCTTAGGCGTTCTTTTGCATTATTGTGCCACTCCGGGTCAATAGCAAGCATTTTTTCAGATATTTGCTCCTTCAATTCCTTTGTACCAAAACCACCACCTATCCATGCCTGTCCGTTTGGAGCAAGGATACGGGCAATTTCCCTGAAAGCAATGGGAAGATCTTTCCAGAAAAATACTGATCCACGGCTTACAATGAGATTTGTACAGTTATCCCCAAAAGGAAGCAGATGCACATCTGCCAGCACAGGAACAACTTTATCGGATACGCCATGACGAAGAGCTTTTTCCTTTGAAAGAACACACATATTTCCTGAAAAATCAATGCTGTAGACCTGCATATCCGTGATTTCGGCAATAGCGATTCCCAGAGATGCGATACCGCATCCCATGTCCATACATACTCCTTCTTTTACCCTGCTTTCTTTTATTATGTAGTCTGCAATAACGGGATAAATGGGAGCAAAAATATGCTCCGCAATATAAGGAAATCCCGGGGAATTACTTTTATTCCCATTCATATTTATGCCTCTGTTTCAGGGTACAACAACGAGTTGAGCTCCTCTTCAGTGAGATCGTAGTGGAAGAAATCAGAATAGAACTCACTTGTCAGGCTCTCAAGGTTCATATCTGAAAACTGATCTGGATACAACACTTTTGCAGTCCAGGCAGTTCCTAGAATCAGATGTGCTCCCTGTGGCCTGTCTATCCAGCAGAAGGGATTCTGAGGTGCAAGATATACTCGCTTGTTTGCCACTGCATCTATATTTACCCAGAGTGGATCAGAATATACAGAGTTGTAGAACTGAGGATTGGATGTCAGTATCACTTCAGGATTCCATGCTATGACATTTTCCATGGAAACTGCTGTCATACCATTTCCTGGGGTAAGGGTGCAGTTTGCAACATTTATACCACCGCAGATGTCTATGACCTGAGAGTGCTGTGAACCTGAAGGATCTGTCGCAAGTCCCTTTGGACCTTCTGCATAGTACACATGTACTCTCTGGTCCTCTGGAATATCCTTTATAGTATCGTTGATCTCAGTAAGGACAGAATTGCGGAAGTCTATAAGTTTATCTGCCTGGTCCTCACAGTCAAGTAAAGTGCCCATAAATTCAATAGTCGGCTCAGATTTTAGTACATAGATTGTGGACCCGGAAACAGCTACCACAGGAATGCTGCCAAAGTTTTCCTGCCGGGGCAGGATCGTATCGTTCAGGTCACCCTGGGTATTGTATCCTTCTATTAAGATATCGGGATTTAAAGCGATAAAGGTCTCGTAGTTCCCGCTTTCTGTACCGTACCAGCCTCCGATCACCGGCAGGTTAAGATATTCCTCATCCATCAGAGTGTGGTCAAAACTATTGATGAAGTTCCATCCCGAAAGCTTGTCAGGTGCAAGCATGTAAACAAGAATAGTTGATGGTGGGGATGTAGCTATTACAGAATCGATGTGTTCAGGGACAGTTAACTCTCTGCCTAACATATCGGTTATCTGATTGGTTGCGTTTTGTGTTTCAGTAACGAAACCATATTGCTCCAGTATGGGTTGACCTTTTTCTCCTGTAACGAAATCTATGAACAGCTGTGAATCTTCCTTATGTTGTGTTGATGAAACTACAGCTATTGGATACGTGATCGGTGTGTTTACAGGAACTGAAGTAACGACTTCTATCGAACCATTCTTTGCAGATGATGCATCCGTACTGAACACAAATCCTGCTTCAGCTTCTCCTGTTTCAACATAGACCAGTGCCTGTTTAACATTCTCTGCCAAAATTGTCTTATTTGAAACACTATCCCACAGTCCTGCATTTGTCAGCGCTTCTTTTGCATATTTTCCAGCAGGAACGGTATCAGGGTTTCCAATCGAGATCTTCTCCACTTCGGGATTTGTAAGATCCTGCATGCCTGTAAGTCCGAGTACATTTCCCTTTTGAGCTATCATTACCAGTGAGTTCTTAGCGAAATCCTCTCGGGTATCGTTATATACGAACCCATTGGATGCGAGTGTATCCATCTGGTCCTCGGCTGCTGAAGCAAATACATCAACAGGTGCTCCTCCTTCTATCTGTGTACGAAGTGTACCTGATGCTCCGAAGTTACAAACGACATCTATATCCGGATTCTCTGTCTCAAATTCTTTTTCTATGTTTGTGAATGCTTCAGTAAGACTTGCGGCAGCGGATACAGTTATAGTTTCTTTAGAAGAACTGTCACTCTTCTTCGAAGAGCTGCCACTACTTGAATAATGTGTATAAGTAGATGTCGTATTGGTAGTGTTGAGAGAATAAGCAGATGTGGTGATGTTTGTTGTAGCATTGACGGAATAAACATTCGCATTCTCATTGATTCCGTTGGTACTAATGTCTTCCTGTACACTCATCATTTTACTGTTATTATCATTTTCTGCCACTTGGTCAGAGTTTGATTTGCTTTCATTTACTGAATTGCTATCTACACAGCCACTTAAAAAGACTGCAGCCACCAGCATAATGGCTATGAATACAATTTTGATTTTTTGATTCATATCGTTTCCACCTTTACAGCAGTCTGCATCGAATGGGTTTAAGACGACATTCTGCGTCCTACACAACCCGTTGATCTATCACATTCTAAAAGCATAGAATGTTACAACATGGAGCGACAAAAAATCAGAATTATTATACCCTTTTTCCATTCATTGCAATATCTGTTAGACTTTTACTGTTTTTAGCGTTATGTTTGAACAAACATAATGATATAAAAAACTATCCGGTTTTTATGGAGTAGTGCAAAGTATGAAATAAGAGTCGTCGTGTGGATTTATTTTTTGAATCTTTAGTCTTAGTTAGTTACTGGGAAAGCATCTTAAACTTTTACTCCAATATTCGGACGTGAACATGGACCTCAGAGATATCCTGCTTAAGATCAAAAACAACGAAACAGACATTGATGCTGCTGAATCTTTGATACGTGGTATGGGTTACGTGCCTGTTTCCGATATTGCGAAGATAGATACCTGTAGAAGTAATCGTACGGGTATAATGGAAGCCATCCTTGCGGAAGGCAAGGAGCCCGAAGATGTGGTTAAGATAGCACAAGCACATGTAACTGCATGTGGCAGGGTGCTCATTACACGTCTTAATGAAACTAATGTAAAGCTACTTGAAGATGCCTTCAGCCCCGAAGAGATGGAATGGGGAAAGTACAAGAGGACAGTGGTGGTGCATAATGGCACACCTGCACCAAAAACCGGAGGTATGGTAGTGATTATCTCTGCTGGAACTGCTGATATTGCAGTTGCCGAAGAAGCACGCATAGTAGCTTCGGAAATGGGATGTGAGACCATTGCTATCTATGATGTGGGTGTAGCGGGTTTTCACAGGCTTGTAGGAGAGATGCTCAAGCTCCAGGCATATAAGCCGGATTCCATTGTGGTAGCTGCTGGCAGGGAAGGTACATTACCTACGGTTGTGTCAGGGCTTGTGGATGTACCGGTCATTGGTGTGCCTGTATCTACTGGTTATGGAGCAGGGGCAAAAGGCGAGGCTGCACTGCTTTCTATGCTGCAGTCATGTTCCGTGCTTTCGGTAGTGAACATTGATGCAGGATTCGTTGCAGGAGCTTTTGCTGCAAGGATAGCTAATAATGCTGCCAAGGCACGTGGTGGAAAAACTGAGGAGAAGCAGGCATGAGATCAATTATATTTGACGCTTTTTCAGGTGCATCCGGGGATATGATCCTTGGAACCCTTATCTCTCTGGGAGCTGACAGGGAAAAAGTACGTGAGGTTATTGAGTCTGTAGTTGACGTATCAGTAAGGATAGGCGAGGCGAACAAAAAGGGCATTTCTGCAGTAGACGTGCATATAGATGTAGATCATGAAGAACATGAGCGCCATTATCNNCTCATGGGCAAAGCCGAGTCAAAAGTACATGGTAAATCCCTTGATGAACTGCACTTTCATGAAGTTGGCCAGAACGATGCTTTAGCTGATGTCATAGGCTCCTGTTTTGCCATGCACGAGATAGGTGCAGATGCAATATACTGCCTGCCTATTAATGTTGGGGGAGGCAAAGTAAAGGCAGCTCATGGTTCTATGCCTGTACCGGCTCCTGC
>DAKU01000151.1:0-3593 GCA_002508425.1 Methanosarcinaceae archaeon UBA470 | reverse complement strand
CAATTGAGAATTTGCCCAGAGGAAAGGTTTTATCGATTGGATATGGTGCAGGGGATGCTGATACAAAGGACCCTAATGTGCTGCGCAGCACTCTCATAGATACGGACGATGACCTGTCCAGGGATTCCATTGAGGTGNNTGGAGACAAATGTGGATGATGTGACCGGAGAAGTGCTGGGTAATCTCTTTGAGAAATTGCTCTCCATAGGGGCTAGGGATGTTGCCATTATACCTGCAACCATGAAAAAAGGGCGCACAGGACATATTATTAAAGTAATTACAAAACCCGAACACAGTGCTATTATCGCAAGAGAGATCATGCGGGAAACAGGTACTCTGGGAATTCGCGTTATCCCTACAAAACACCGTTATACAGCTGATAGGCGCATGGACAACGTAAGAGTTGTCATACGTGGAAAAACATACGATGTCCCCGTGAAAATTGCTGAGGATCACAATGGGGAAATATTGCATATTTCTGCAGAATACGAAGACTGCAAGCGAATTGCAAAAGAGTGGAATTTGCCGCTCAAAGATATCATAAGAAAAGTGGAAGAAAAGGCGTGGAATATACATGGACCTGATGATATGTTCTGAATAGAACATGATTATTAATTAAAATGATTGTTAATTTAAATAGTTGTTAATTAAAATTAGAATTAAATAATATTGCTGCTTTTTAGACCTGCAGATATCGCTGATACAAAAAACATCAGGCATCATCATGCAGGTGAATAAGGTGCTAACAAGTACAGATTATATACATGCTCCTCTCAGGGACATAGATATTATAAGAGAACGTAGAAGAATAGATATTAATATGAGTCCGATTTCCTGCAATCACTCGATGGATAGGGTTGAAAGGAACGCTATCCGTCTTAAGCGCTCTTTGCAAGAAAAGGAGAAAATCTCCTTTGCAAAGCTTCGCAACGATATCATCAAGCCNNGGAATCTGCACATTGTGCGGTGCCTGTGCCTCAACATGTGAATCCATATCTTTAGATGATGGAGAGCCTAAACTGACAGGTAAGTGTACAGCATGTGGTATATGCTACAACCAATGTCCCAGGACGATCACTACAGAAGAAGGTTTGATAGGCTCTCTGCGTGAGGCCTACGCAGCCAAGTCTAATCTCAAGGAGATAAAGGGACAGGATGGCGGAGTAGTGACTGCTATGCTTGCATACGGCCTTGAGGAAGGTTTAATCGATTGTGCTGTCGTTACTGCAAGCTCTGAAGAAGAGCCATGGAAACCTGTATCTATAGTGGCAAGAACCTATGAAGACCTCTTGCAATCGTCAGGTAGCATCTATAGTCACAGTATGACAATGGATGCCCTTATGAGTGCTATCAGGCAGGGTATGAGCAGTATCGCTTTTGTTGGCCCTAGCTGCAACATCGATGCTGTTTATAAGATGCAAAAAAGTCCTCGTGGTTTCCTGCACATGTTCATGAGGGCAAAGATACTCAAACTGGGTCTCTTCTGCATGGACAGTTTTGATTACGGAGGCTTGAAGCAGTTCATTGAAGGCAAGAATCTGCGCCTTGGAGATATAGAGGCCATGAAGATCAGAAAGGGCAGGCTTGAGCTCACAACAGCAGCCTCAAAAGAAAGCTTTGATCTGCAAGAGCTTGATGCTTTCCGTAGCAGCTCATGCAAATACTGCACAGACATGGCTTCTGAAAACACTGATATCTCTTTTGGAGGTGTCGGAACTCCTGATGGCTGGACATCCGTGCTTACCCGCTCATCCATCGGATATGAGATATTCAATGAAGCTGCAGACTGTGGTTATATCGATGCAAGGGTGGTAGAAGAAGAGGAAATGCAGAGGATGCTTAACCTTGCAAAAATGAAGAAAGTCCAGATGTATGCCTTGCATCGCAGGCAACAAGGCTGACATGTTTTCAGTCAGCCTTTTCTATTAATTTTTATTCTTATTCCTGCTTTAATAAGCAACTGGAATCTATTTCTGTAGCAGTGAGTTCCTTCTTTGATTTATAGAAGAAATAGCCAACTACAAAGACAGTTGCCAGCGGGGACAGATATGATGGGATATGATAACCAAATCCATCCATTATCATAAAAACCCCAAGGAATAATATCGAATACATTGCTCCGTTCTTCAGATACATGTATTTCTGGATCCTTTCTATATTGCCTATTGTTAGTTCTCTAACTACAAAAGCTCCTAGTCCATTTCCGAGAATTATTAGTGGCACTGAGAGGGTGAATGCAAATGCTCCGATTACGCCATCTATGGAAAATGTTGCGTCTATGATCTCCAGATAGAATATCTTACTCATGTCTGACATGTTTTTTTGTACAAGATCCATTTCACTTTTTTCCGCATTCTCCTTGAAGCCGTGAGTGATGAAAAAGGCTGTTGAACCAAGTACTGCGCTGAAAGCGACAAGATAGTTTATTTTCAGGCTATACCAGACAATAACGGATAGTATTATTGATACAATAGCAAAGAACCAGACACCTTTTTTCATAAAAAAAGGCTCTCCACACAACCCGTAGTTCTTCTTTTCCAGGAATAGCCAGTGCAGGAACAAGAATAGCAGGAATACTCCGCCACCCATTAATAAAGCAGGAGCTGCCGTTTCTATTGCCTCTATGACTTTAGGGTCATTGCTGAATGTTGCAGTAAGAGCCCCCATGGGTCCTAAAGAGGGGGTGCTCGCCCAGACTATGACCCATGGTAATAGTCCACGGACCACAAATACTGCAAAGACCATCCCCCAGATTAGGAACCATCTACGCGCTTTCGCCCCCATTGTAGACAACACCTGTGCATTGATGATGGCATTGTCGATGCTGCTGATGGTTTCAAATAAACACAAACCACCAACGATCATGATCATTGATATAATGTCCATAATTATCTTTTATGTGAAATTAATTTTTTAGCTTTGTAGAAACCTATTTCCTATTTAATTTTAACGTTTCTCTTCAGCATTTTGTGGGTAGTGTCACCTGCAGGATTTCAATTTAGTTTCCAGATAACCTTATTTATTTTGGTATTAAATCTGTGATTATAGTGCGAATCCATGTCATATGGCATTGTTTATTCAATTTTCTGTGCTATAGGTCTATAAAGTAGAATACAAAATCCCTGTAACTCTCATTCGAACTTACTCACTCAATGTTGTGAACATATTTCATTTGTGTAGTTCATCTTTGTATTTTGGCAAAGAGTACTACTGAGGGATATGCTTATCAAAATTATCTTAATATATCTAATTTGAACTAGCACCCACTACGTCTCCAAAATTCATAACACAAATATACTTCTTTAATAGGTGATCCGATGATTTTATAATCGTTGATATATATTATATAAAGCCATGATCGATTACATATTTATTCTGATAGGTCTTGCATTATTATATCAGGGGGCAAACTGGTTCGTTGAAGGTGCATCATCTCTTGCTAAGCATCTTGGAATATCCTCATTGGTAATCGGATTGACTGTTGTTGCATTCGGAACTTCCATGCCTGAGCTCGTCGTTAATGTCTTTGCTTCCATTCAAGGTAACAGTGATGTAGCATTTGGTAATATCGTTGGAAGCAATATAATCAACCT
>DAKU01000083.1 GCA_002508425.1 Methanosarcinaceae archaeon UBA470 | reverse complement strand
CCGGAAACTGATAAGCATACCTTCCGAGGACTTAACAACAGTTTTATTCTAGAAAATAAGATCGCTGCCAAATTGGGTTATGATGACAAACGTAAGATCTACCAAGACTTGTTCTTACGCGCCAAGATAATAAACGAAATGCGTGCCAGAGGAATAGAAGAATATTATGAAGTACTGGAAGTAATCATCAATTTCTACAAGCATGGTGTTGATGGGTTACCGTTCTCGGTATAAAGGTGTATGTAATGTACAGCAAGGCATTCCATTGTATGGATATGGAACCGGCAACTTACATGAAAAAGATTGCCATTCCTGTTATTGTATTTGGTTTTGTTTTTTCATTTTTACTTTATGCTGCCTTGCCAAGTCTATTCCAGGGAAGCACCAAGGCAATCCCCATCATGATCCCTGTGATTTGCATTCTCTTTGCCGTGTACTATCCACTTTCTGTCTATGGTGGTCAAGCATCACGTATTGATAACAATATGCACTATTACATCACTCAAATGGGTTCAGTTGCCACCGCTGAAACTCCACGGCTTGATATAATAAGGATAGTTTCCGATAACAAGGAATATAGGGAGTTAGCCACTGAAACAAAGAAAATCTATAACCTCGTTACTGTATGGAATATGAGCCTTGCGGAAGCATGCAGGTTCATTTCCAAGAGAACACCATCTGTCATATTTGAGGACTTCCTGGACCGATTCGCTCATGGTTTGCAATCAGGAGAGAATATAAAATCTTTTCTTTTTTCGGAGCAGAATGTTGTCATGAACGAATATGAGGCTATGTATAACGGCGCTATGTACAATGTTGAGGTCGTTAAGGAGCTTTTCGTATCATTGGTAATGTCTCTCATATTTCTTGCATCATTTGCTGTTATCATGCCAGTGATAACAGGTATGGATGCAGTACTTCTTATGGCAATGGTTGTAGTGACATTCGTTGTAACGGACATTGTGATACTTCTGTTTACAAAAAGCAAGGTTCCAAAGGATCCTTTGTGGAGCAAATCTGACATCATTCCTGATTATAAGATCAAATTATATCGTTCGATTCCTATTTCTATAGGAGCATCTATCATTGTTACTATTGCTGTTGTACTTTACGGAAAGATTGTTACACCTATTGCCATTGCAATTTGCTTAACTCCTCTTATATACACTGGAAAGGTCTGTCGTAATATAGAGAAGAATATCAGGCGCAGGGATGAGAATTTCCCTGCTTTTATCAGGTCACTGGGAAGTTCAGCAGGTGCTAGAGGTGGAGTAATAGATGATGCTCTGAAAGCATTGCGTATCCATGATTTTGGTCCGCTTACAAAAGATGTGAACGAGCTATACAAGAGACTCAGCACAAGGATAAACAAGTTCGAATCGTGGAATTTCTTTTCTGCAAATACTGGAAGTCATCTTATACAGAGGTTCTGTATCATGTTCGTAGAGGCAACCAATCTCGGAGGTAAGCCAGAGATAATAGGCGATATAATAGCCACAAATTTCCACAAAATAGTGACTTTAAGAAAGAAGAGGGTTCAATCTGCCTCAAGTCTTGTAGGTGTACTTTATGGTCTTACCGCCGGAATTGGTTTTACAATGTATATTTCCGTGGGTGTGATCGACTTGATGCAAAGTATGTTTACCAGTGTGGAAATGCCTGCAGGAATGTCTATGGGCATGGTGATCTATACGAATGTAGGGGACGTCAAAGTATTGTCATTCTTGGTATTGCTCATCATGATAGCACATTCTCTGATGTCTGCACTTTTAATCAGAGTTGTGGATGGGGGTCATCTCCTCAGCTCTACCCTTGACTTTGTGATAATGGTGTGGATATCAGGTATTACTGCTGTGGTAACCCAGACTGCCATCTGGTCGCTCTTGGGTATGACTTGACAAAAAGTGCTGAAAATGGTTGGAATTCTCAGCCAATAAGTTGTTTAACACGGTTTGCAATGGCCTGTCCCACTTCTGATGTAGTGGCTTTGCCTCCAAGGTCCGGGGTGACATTATTTTGGTTAATAACGTATTCTATGGCATCCTGCACAATTTTTGCCTTGTCGGTCAATTCATACCACTCCAGCATCATCTTCATGCTCAGAATAGCAGCTATGGGATTAGCTATACTTTTCCCAGCTATATCAGGTGCGCTTCCGTGTACAGGCTCAAAGAACGCATGCTTTTTTCCGATATTAGCACTTGGTACTAGTCCAAGCCCTCCTACCAAGGCGGCAGCCATATCGCTTAATATGTCCCCGAACAGATTTGTGGTCACTACAACATCGTATCTGTTAGGGTGTGTAATGAGGTTGTAAGCCATAGAATCCACTAAAGTGTCATGGTATTCTACCTGCTGGGACAAAGCAGTTTGCTGGCACACATCTAGAAATAATCTGTCTGATTTAAGTACATTTGATTTATGTACTATTTCCATAAGATTTTTCCTGTTTTTGGCAAGTTTGCATGCATATTCGGCTATCCTCGTAGAGCCTTTGCGGGTAATAACCCTTTTAGTGTATGCTACATCTTCATGTATCTCTTCTATGCCGGAGTACATGCCTTCTGTGTTTTCCCTAACTATCACCAGATTGAAATCATTGCGTCCGGTAACGCCCCTAATACCATCAATAGGTTTTATTGGACGGATGTTGGCATACATGTCAAGCTCCTTTCTTATTGTAAGGAGCACACTCTTATAATTGGGATCGGATGGTGTTGTAATTGCACCAAATAGTATACAATCGCATTCCTTCAGAATTTTAAGGTCTTCATCTGTGATAGCGGAGCCAGTCTTCTCCCATTTTCCATATCCCAGCTCAACAGGTAACTTTTCTATAGGCAGGGAAAGGGCATCCAGCACTTCTATAGCTGCAGGAATAACCTCTTTTCCTATTCCATCTCCTTCTACCACTGCAATTTTCATTGACCTTCACCTTTTTCTTTCCTCATGCTTTGTACCAGTTCCCTTATTGTTACAGCTACCTGGAACTCCGAGGCTCCCCAGTGAACCACCGCTCCCCTTATTCCATTAATTGTAGCAAGTCCAGACCTTTCGGAAAGGCAGCACCGGGTAATGAATGGTCCTTGTGGTGTATAAATATCCGAACGGAATGGACAGATATTTATGAAATCATATTTCAGTCCGGGAAACCTGGATTCAAATAATTTCCGGGATATTTCGCAGCCTACAAGTAGTGATCCATCTTCAGTAACAATATCCGAGTCTAGGCATTTTCCTTTAAGTCCTGATGAAGAGCACGGGAACACTGTTTTTTCTCCTTCAAACTGTCTGAGATCCTTCATATTCTCTTTAAAACGTATACTCAAATCGCCAAATATGCCACTAGATTCAAGTTTTCTAACCACAAGGCTAAGCCAGGAGGGCTCAGGCGGGACAACATCTACAATTTCAATGTCGATTATTTCAGAAGGGTCTGGGTCATTTACGAATGTGACGTGTCTATCAAGTCCTGTAAATATTACTGTATTCACGCCTTCTTTACAAAGTTCAGAAGCCTTCTCTATGAGCAGGCGCCTGTCTTTTAGGTTTAAAAGCTCATCGTATTTTAGAATTTGTTCCGCTGAAGCTATAAGCTCAGTTTTCGTGGCCTTTCTTAGTAGGTCTTCTCCGGTGTGTTCAACCCTATAAATTGAGTATTCTTTACCGATATCAGTGCTCTGTTCAACTATTATGTATCGGCTAAGGAAATATATCGGCTCGTCATGTGCATCATCAGGACTGATATGTGTGACTCCAACATACTTGTACTCATCCGGAAATATCATTAGAACCTCTCTATTTTTTGCCTTGCATCGCCTTACGATGGGGTACAAGTCCTCCATCACTAAGTATTTCAAGAAGGAATTCGGGCAGTTTATTTCCTGTATATGGTATTCCATTTACGGTAACCCTTCCATTTTCAAGGTATACTTCCATCTCATCACCTTCTTTGCATTGGACATCGGCTTCCATAAGAGGAAGGCCAACGTTTATAGCGTTGCGGAAAAATATCCTGCCAAATGACTTGGCCACAACACAGGCTACTCCTGCATACTTAAGCGCTAATGCGGCCTGTTCCCTTGAAGAACCACAACCGAAGTTATTACCGCCTACTATTATGTCTCCAGGCTTTACCTTTTTCGAAAAATCCGGGTCAATACCTTCCATTGCATGATCTGCAAACACCTGCATATCAGTAGTACGCAAATATTTTCCAGGTATTATGACATCTGTATCGATGTCATCTCCAAATACCCATATTTTTCCTCTAATTATTTTTTCCATAAATTCTACCTCAGGCAAGTTTTTAGTTGTTGCGAGCTTATGTAGCGGAGTTTACACCTCTAATGGTACCGTATTACCCTGGAGTACGTCGTTTTCGGTAACCTTTACTTCTTTTACCACATTGCCATAGCTGATCTGGTATGGCTGTGTCGGTGCTACATCAAACTGGGTCTGTCCGGAGATAGGTCCTTCTGTTGAATACGGAACTGTGAATGAATATATACCGTTCGAGGTTGTTGTTTGTGAATATGTAAATGACCGTTCCTGGCTGGTACTAATTGTAGTGCTTATAGTCACATTCTCACCTGCAGGTGCAGTTCCTGTGATCTTTGCTCCTTCTACATATTCGAATATCTTTACGTAACCTGAGTTCTCTTCTTTTATCTTTCCGCCGAAAAGCACGTTGTATACATTCTTGTATCCGATTTCCTGGCTCTGAGAACTAGTGACACCGGGAGATTCATGAACCATACGATAATGTTTGAGGCCGTTAGTGTCAAAAATATGCAATTTAGCTTCCATAGAGTTGAAGTAACGCTCACCAGGTACATTCATTACTCCCTGGTCTGTTTGCACAGGTATGTAATAATTATCCGTATCCAGTGTCCACGAGGCCATGGCATAGAATTTTCCAGTGGCCATTTCAACATCGGACACTATGTATCTGGCTCCCATTTTATTTTCATCAGGATGGATGGCTTCAAGGACTGCAGTCGCTTCATCTTCAGACGAAGCAGTGAAGAATGTAGATGCACCTGGCCGATTTTCTTCTTCTATACTATTCGTCCGCCCACCGATACCCTGCTGGAAGGGATTGGCATTTGGGATTCTGCGTCCAATTACTTCTATCCAGTGTCCATAGTCCCACCAGGACATAACTCCGTAGGCTGTATCCGGGTATGGATATATCTCTCCACTTACAGGTGCTTCATATAGCTCATAAAAGTCCAGACCAGGGTCGGGGGTATTGCCTTCCATCCATCTAAGTGCTTCTAGCCATTGATTGCCCGGACCACCTGCATATTGTGCCTGCTGTGTTGCCAGACTATAGTTTGGCAGGACAAGTACAACAATGACTATAACAAGTGATATAATGTGAATGGGTTTAAGTTTATGAGTTGTAGTCTCTTTTGTTTTTCTTGCAGACTTTTGTTTAATTTTTTCAGTTGCCATCAAGTTGCTCAATTTGAGGTCTTTCCAACCTGCCAAATCCATGAACTTGATCCCAAGGTATGCACTTAGTATTGCTGCATTAACTGCATAATAGTAGGAGAACCGGTTCTGCTGCAACATTGCCCACAGTACCATGAATGTCCATACTAGAAGCAATGTCTTTTCCTGTGTGTTCTTCTTTTTTGTAGCTTCATAGGTCAATATTACAAGTGCAAGGATCGAAACAAAACCCATTACTGCAAAATAATAGTAGAATGAACCATCGAACAGATCAAGTGGTGCTGCTTCTCCTATAGTCAGTGATCCACCGGTTCTCTTAAAATACCCAAAAACACCAATAAGCATTGCATAGACAGATGGCGATAGTACCTTAGATATAAGTATAACTGCTATAACACCTACTAATATGGTCAAAGGATAAATTTTCTTATTCAGTTTTCTTTTCTGCATTTCAGTAGAAAGTAGCGTTAACAGGGGAAAAGCCAGTATACCAGCAAGCAGTCCCTTCTCATTTATTGATTTTGTACCTCCTATCTCAGGTACCATCAGTACCATCACGAGAGTTACTGCGAATATGATCATTCCACCTACTGCAAGGTAATCAGTGGTCCTGCCATGCATGTGGTCCACAATGTGCTGTATTGTAATGTAAAGACCAATGATCAAACTAAAGAAAAGAGCTCCTTTCCAGGTGAGTGTATAGGCTCCCATAGAAATGCCTGTAAGTATAAAATAAGGCAATGCAGGCCGGAGGGTTTCAAAAGGTGTCTTTTTCAGGTTATTAAATGTGATTGGATGCTCTCTTGCAACCTTTACTGCCATGACTAAGAAGGCGGCTGTCATTGTGCTGAACAAAACTTCTGCAATATGGTGATCGTTAAAGCCTATGATGGACCTTGAGAGTATCTGGCCGGGTGCAAGCGCTATAAGTATAGCTGCCAGCAGTCCGATTCTCCTGTCGTCAAATATCCATTTGGTAACGAAATATGTGGCTATGACTACCAATGCAGCTATGAATGCCGGATAATATGCAGAGACAGTGTAAATGAGCTCTTGGCTTGGGTTTCCACGTCCCAGTATCCAGAGTATTATCCCAAGTGACATGTCAAATAGTGGTGCAAAGACCTGAATAGTGCCTTGAGGATAATTTGTATATGCATCAAACCAGAGCATGTGAGGGAAATTATGCAGCATTGCTTCCACATTCCTCAGGTGGTACCAGGGATCGTTCTCGCTTAGTTTCACAAAGTTCTCAGCTAAGAAAACCTGTGCTTTAGGGATAGTCCTTATATAGAACGCTACGAGACATGAGATCAAAACCCCTAATGCATAGGGTATACTCCCTTTTAGATCTCTTTTTGTATCTTCATCTTTGCTCATGGATTCAACTCTTTGCTTAATTGTAATGGCAATGAATAGCTAATATTTATCTTTTCACAATAAAATGAATATATAGTAGATATAAGTTACATTTCTTGTATAATTGGTTTTTGGAAGTTTTCAAGTATCTGGTAAGTTCTAAATACTGATCTTCCGTCTTTTTCAATTTAAGGGCTCATTATTTGAACCCAGTTTCTCTTTATATTTAAAAGTAAGAGAACATTATATGACTAAATCGCTAGTATTATATTTATTTACTTTATTAAGTCTACTTCGATTTAAACGCGAAATCGAATATGCTGAAAGATTCTGTTCATATTTAATTTCATCTGAAATAGGTGAACAATGTGAAAATATGTTTTATAGCTGATGCAACTTCCATCCATACAACAAGATGGGTCAAATACTTTTCAAAACTGGGGCATGAAATACATTTGATCACATATGAACCACCTGAAAACCCTGTAGAAGGGGCGAATCTATATGTTATAGATTCAGTATTTAAGAACCTATATCTTGCGTTTCCTTTCCGTCACATAAAGATAATGCGTATTATCAAAAGGATAAAACCAGATATTGTCCATGCACATTTCATAACGAAATTCGGATTTCATGGGGCTTTGCTTGATTTCCATCCACTTATCATGAGTGCATGGGGGAGTGATGTGCTTGTTCTTCCTAAAACCTCTAAACTGTTGCGCTATTTTACAAAATTCAGTCTTAAAAAAGCTGATTTAATACATGCTGTTTCTGAATACATGGCAAAGGAGATTACTTCTTCTTTTGGTGTTCCAATGCTTAATATTAAGGTAGTACCATTTGGTATCAACTCTAAGCAATTCAATCTAAATGTAGAGTTTGCTCAAACAAGACAACTATTAGCCGGGGAAAATGATCCTATCGTAATAAGCGCAAGGAATTTTGAGCCCGTCTATAATATTGAATGTTTCATTAATGCAATTCCTCTTGTTCTTACAAAAGTTCCCAATACAAAGTTTGTGTTGCTTGGTAAAGGTACATTAAGAAGCAGATTAGAGGAAATGGCTGAAGAATTTGGAATTTCCGATTCAGTCAAATTCATTGGGCATGTGCCGCATGAAGAACTTCAAAAATTCTTTTCGTGTGCAGATGTTTATGTATCAACTTCATTGTCAGACAGTTTAGGTGTTTCAAATCTTGAAGCAATAGCATGCGGGTTACCAGTTATTCTAACTGATATTCCTATAAATAAGGAATTTATGGAAAAAGGTATGGCTATTGATGTATTTCCTCCAGGGAATTCAAATGTTCTGGCAGAAAAAATTATTGAAGCAATCAGATATCCTGATACAAATAATCGCAAAAAAAATTATGAAATAATTGTTGATCAATATGAGTGGGATGAAAATATGAATAAAATGAATGATTTATATTTTACAATTGTTAATTGTAGTCACTGATAAATATAACATAAAAATGGATGAAAATATGAATATACTATTCATCGGAGAAATCAATAAAAACGATGGCAGCAGCAAAAGAATGATTCCTTTATTATCTCATGTAACTAATAAAGGCCATAATACTGCATTAGTTGTACATTCAGATGATTATGGTCACTTGCACGAATTTCTGAGGGGTGCAAAAATATATTCTTTTGATGCAAAATACCCTTCAATTATCTCAAATGCACATAAA
>DAKU01000056.1 GCA_002508425.1 Methanosarcinaceae archaeon UBA470 | reverse complement strand
CAAGGCAATATTGTCATGTACCTACCTCATGGTGCGAGGATCAAAAGGTCCATCATCAAAGCACTTGTGTCCAAGAAGTTCAGTGCAGAAGAAATTGATGCACAGATAAATCTTATGATATCAAATCGTTCTTTACTGGTAGAAGTAGAAGATGGGGCCGAATATCTGCTCAGGCCTTAATACATCTGTATCATGTGCGGCCATTTCCATAAATAATGTCAGGGCCAGAACGTCCAGTACTCGCACATTGAATACATATGCCTCTTTTGCTATCAAAGCATCTGACACATACATTTTTTCCGCAAAAAGGGCAAGTATACATTTTTCCGGCCGTACCGCAGGTACTGCAAATCCCCATCAGTTCCATTATAATATCTATTGCTATTTCAGCATATAAATAATTATGCTGGATTTCTACAGGGGCTTCTTTTGATTCGTGTTTGAGATGTGCCTTATTCTTCGGGAAAGGGTTCCAATTCCTTCTACTCCTTCCTTTATCGTTTTTAGGGCCTGATAGTTTGAATCGCTTTCAGGCAGGTCCATAAGGAGAATTTCAGACCACCCAATGACAGATTTCAAGGGTTGGCTCATTTCCTGGCATATTTCATTGATTTCATCAAGTGCATGCTTGTTCTTTTCAGGTTCCAGTATTTCTTCTTTATATGCAAGCATTCTCATGCCGACATTGATTCGGGCATGAAGTTCATAATTGTCAAATGGTTTAGATATGTAGTCATCTGCTCCGGCTTCCAATCCTTCTGCTATATCCTGTGGATTATTCTTTGATGTTAAAAGGATGATGTAAAAAACCTCATTTGATCTGTTTGAACGCAGTTTCCTGCAAAGCTCCAGACCGTTCATTCCAGGCATCATCCAGTCCAGTATCAATAGTTTTGGGGCATTATCTTTTTGCACAATATTCCATGCTTCATTTCCATCGGCTGCGGTAACGGCCTCATGACCCCACTTATTAATAACCGCCTGCAGCATAGTGCGTGAGGTAAGGCCATCGTCTGCGATCAGTATTTTCATTTCACACCTCTTTAATGTGATTAGTTAAGATATCAAATTGCTTTTCAATATCTGACATAATAGTAACAATCCTATTGTATTCACATTCAATGGCAGCTTTCTCCATTTTTTCAGCAGAGCTACTCAGAGCCACGCCACCAATATTGGCTGAAGCTCCTTTGATTTTATGTGCATAAAAACTGATATTGTTAAAATCCCTTCTTTCCACATACGTGCTCAATTCTTTCAGGCATTCTGGCATTTCTCTAAGAAAAATTGCTATCAAATCCTTGGCAAGCTTCTCATCATTCATGGTTCGTTCAAAAAGGCCTTTTTTGTCAAACATCAATGGTTCGGTATGTGTTCCTAAAATCAAAAATGATTCATCAATTTGTGTTTTTTCCATCTATTATCTTCCTTATCGACCGTTTTGATGACCGGAAAGCAAAATGATATTTCACATATATCTTTTCTTAGTTATGCGTTGATCTATTTATATATTTATTGTGTATATATTTTTATGCTTCTTGACTTAATAATTAAGTTACTTTTCATATCAGAATGTAAATCATGCTTCATCTAAGCCTTCAAGTATATATGTCATTCAACAAACAGGTTTAGCTTATAATCAGAATGTAAATCATGCTTCATCTAAGCCTTCAAGGGGGTCCTATAGATAGCAACTTATAACAGGGCACTACATCTGTATTATGCATTTTAAATAAATTATACAAACAAAAATCCATGAATAAACAAAATATATGCGTAATTATTACATAAAATTAAAAGGGCTCCTAAGGTTGCTAAGATTTGAACTTCCATTCTCTGCCGGAGTATGCGTAGTAATGGGGCAAATTTTAGCATTTGGAAAGTTTGCATCGATTTCAGAAACCGTATTTGGTTTTTTTTCAGTGTTTCTTATTTCAGCTGCAATATTAGTATTAAATGACTATTTTGATGTTGAGACTGATAAACTCAATGCACCTCATCGGCCAATCCCTTCAAATGCTGTTACTCCATCAGAAGCTTTGCTGCTATCTATAATTCTCATGCTATGTGGCATCATCCTGAGTTATTTGATTAGTGTTATAGCGCTATTAGTCTCTGTTATTTTATTGATTATTGGATTTCTCTATAACAGAACATATAAAAAGAGCGGGTTGCCCGGAAATTTAATGGTGAGTTTTTCAGTTGGGATGACTTTTATTTATGGTGGTGTATCTGTCGGATTGCCCTTTAATAATATTGTCTGGCTTTTTGGCTTAATTGCCGCATTAATAGATCTGGGAGAAGAAATTGCTGCTGATGCAATGGATATGCAAGGAGATCTTCTTATCAATTCAAATTCTCTGGCAATAAAATATGGAAAACAAGTTGCTATCCAGAAAAGCAGTTATATTTTCTTTTTTGTTATTCTGTTGACATCTGTTCCTTTTATACTAAGGTGGTTGCCTGCCATTTATTTGGTTCCGATCGCAATAATGGATGCTTCTATTGCTTATTCATCTTTGAGATTATTGGAATCTAGTGATAATGAGGACTCAGGAAATAAGGATTTAGGAAGAAAATATATCCGCTGGATTTATTTGGGTGCAACACTTGGGCTGCTGGTTTTTATATCGATAAGGCTTTTTGAAGCTTGAAAATAAATCATTAAAAGCCAAGCCTGTCATATGGAACACTTGGCTCAGTAGTGATTTTCTATTTTCAAATGCGAATTCGAGTGTACAATATTACCAGGAATAAAAAATAGATTGTAGTGCAGGTTAAATCCCGCACATCATTCAAAAATTGCACCTTTGCTGGCCGAGCTAACAAGTTTCCTGTATCTTGCGAGGTAGCCAGTGACTTTCTTCTCAGGAGGTTTGAACATCGCTTTTCTTTTTGCCAGTTCTTCCTGGGATACCTTCAGGTCAAGTTTTCTTGCAGGGATGTCTATCTCAATGATATCTCCTTCCTTCACCAGCGCTATGGGTCCACCTTCCTGTGCCTCAGGGGATACGTGGCCAATACATGGACCGCGAGTACCACCGGAGAATCTGCCATCAGTTACAAGGGCTACTGATTCTAGGAGTCCCATTCCAGCGATTGCAGATGTGGGGGAAAGCATTTCTCTCATTCCCGGACCACCCTTTGGTCCCTCATAGCGAATTACCACTACATCACCAGCTTTTATTTTTCCAGCCATAATAGCCGACATTGCCGTCTCCTCGCTGTCAAAGACCTTTGCAGGACCGCTGTGTTTTAGCATCTTTGGGCTGACTGCGGCCTGTTTGACAACTGAACCATCTGGTGCAAGACTTCCCTTAAGTACTGCAATTCCACCCTCTTCATGGAAGGGTGAGTCAAGTGTTTTAATGACCTGTGCATTCATCTTTGGATTAAGGACCACAAAGCCATCCAGGTTCTCACCAACAGTTTTTCCTGTAACTGTCATCTGGTCAATATGCAGTTTAGGTCTAAGCTTCTGCATGATGGCTTGTATTCCTCCTGCCCTGTCAAAGTCCAGCATATAGTTTATACCCCCGGGCTTCAGAGATGTAATGTGTGGGGTAGTGCGACTAAGCTTATCAAAAGAATCTAATGTTAGCTGCATTCCAAAAGCATGTGCAATGGCAGGCAAATGCAGTGTGGTATTTGTGCTTCCTCCTATTGCCATATCCACCATAATAGCGTTCTCAAAGGCTTCTATAGTGACGATCTTCCGAGCAGTGAGCCCTTCTTTAACCATAGCTACTATGCGCTCACCTGAGGATTTGGCCAGACGTATTTTCTTCGCATCTACAGCATGTGCTGTAGCGCAGCCAGGAAGGCTAAGACCAAGGGCTTCGGTCATACATGCCATTGTGTTAGCTGTATACATTCCTGCACATGATCCTGCCCCCGAACATGCACATTCCTCAAGTTGCTGGAGTTTATCCTCAGCCATTTTCTCAGAACGGCATGCTCCAACTCCCTCAAAGACCGATATAAGGTCTCTGTACTCGTCGTCTACAAATCCTGGCATCATAGGACCGCCGGTCACAACGATGGTGGGGATATCAAGTCTGCCAGCAGCCATGAGGTGTCCGGGTGTGATCTTGTCACATGCTGTTATCATGACCATTGCATCCAGTTGGTGCCCCCGGAGCACAAGTTCTATAGAATCTTCGATAGCTTCACGGCTTGGAAGAGAATATTTCATCCCTTCATGACCCATTGCTATCCCATCACAGATGCCGATGGTGTGAAACTCAAAAGGAACTCCTCCTGCACTTCTGATGCCGGCCTTTACTGCTTCTGATAACTTGTCCAGGTGAATGTGTCCTGGTATCAGTTCGGTCCATGAGTTGACCACTGCAATGAATGGTCTTTCCATTTCGGCATCTGTCAGGCCTGTTGCCCTGAGCAGAGAACGGTTTGGTGCACGTTCTATTCCTTTTTTGGTCTTATCGCTTCTCATATGATAACCTCATGGTATTTGGTTACAAAGTGAGTAGGTTTATGTGCAAGATATATAAATAGGCAACCAGGTTTATGCATAATAAATCATATGTAGCCACAAATCTCCAGTTAAATATCTTCCGAGGAATAATGAAAGCACTTATTATTGATGGTTATGTGGATGAACCAGCCTGTTTTGGCGTTCCTCCTTATATTTCTCCCTATATCAGATACCTTGCCGGAGCAATGAGGGAGCAGGGAATTCATACACAGGACATATTCTATTCGGCTATTGATAGTATAAGGCTCAACCCTAAAGACCACGAAACGATCATCAGGGAAGCAGATCTTGTTGTGGTCATTGCCGGCATGACTGTGCCAGGGAAATACCTTCGTTCCACACCTCTTAACTTACAGGAATTGCATAGCATTATCCGTACTGCAACAGGTCAGGTCGTAATAGGCGGACCTATAAGATTGGGTTTTAGTTCGGAGGGTGGAAAAAAAGCTTCCATTCTATCCGGGTTGGGAAATGCCCACTGTTGTGGGGATGATGTAGAAGCTTTCGTGTATGATCTGTTAAAGGACGGAATGTTAGTCGATACTGCAAATGTAATGGAACGTTTTAGGTCCGTGCAGGAGATCGGAAGATGGGGGAAGAAAGGAGCTTTCATAATCAGGCAACACCCAGATTATCCTAATGTGATGTGTGAACTTGAAACTTACAGGGGATGCGGGCGTAAGAAGCATTGTTCTTTCTGCACGGAACCTTTCTATGGGAGGCCAGACCATCGGCCAGTAGATGATGTGATCTCGGAGGTTCAGGCTCTATATGAAGAAGGTGCCCGATATTTCCGCATTGGAAGACAGCCCGATCTACTATCTTATCAGGCAAAGGACAAGGGGGGTGACTTGCCTGTTCCTAACCCCACAGCAATTGAATCGCTTTATCGGGGAATACGTTCTGTGGCACCTGATCTGCAGGTATTGCATATGGACAATGCCAATCCTGGAACAATAGCTGCTTTTCCTAATGAGAGCAGGGATATCTTAAACACTATAGTTAAATACCACACTTCAGGAGATGTGGCTGCCATGGGTATGGAAAGTGCTGATCCTGAAGTGATACGAAGGAATGGTCTAAAGGTATTTCCAGATGAAATGTTCAGTGCTATAGAACTTGTTAACGAAGTAGGGGCAAAAAGAGGGGCAAGTGGTATGCCTGAACTTCTTCCGGGTCTTAATTTTGTTCATGGACTGATGGGGGAAACAAAAGAGACTTTCAGACTCAATTATGATTTCCTTAAAAAGGTACTTGATTCTGGATTGTTGCTTCGCCGCATCAATATCAGGCAGGTTATGGCCTTTGAGGGAACTCCAATGTTTGGGAATGACGCGGCAGTAGCCAAGCATAAGAAAGAATTCCTGCGCTATAAAGAGAAAGTAAGAAAGGAGGTCGATCTTCCTATGCTGCGCAAAGTAGTGCCTGCAGGAACAGTCCTTCGAAATGTGTTACTTGAAGTAAATGACGGGAATACTACTTTCGGACGTCAGATGGGTTCCTATCCTTTACTTATTGGTCTTCCGTCAAAGCTGGAAACTGGGGATTATCTAGATGTAACGGTAATTAATCATGGTTTCCGTTCTATAACTGCAATACCATATCCTCTTGATATCAACAATGCAGAACTGGAATTTTTGCAAAAAGTGCCTGGCATGGGTAAGGTATTGGCAGCAAAGATATTCAGAGAGAGGCCTTACAAGGACACGCAGGAACTGATCATCAAAACGGGTGTGGATGCTGATATTCTTAAATACACAAAGCTATAGGTTTCAGACTTATTTCATTTGAACATGCGTTTGATGTAATCGGTATCTTTGATTATTTTCAGGCTTACGAATCCGCCTATTGCAAGGTTCATGTAGAATGTAATTGCTCTCCATGCCACAACAACAATTCCAAGTAACGAAGAGCCTACAAAGAATGAGAACAGTGTCGAAGCACCAAGTTCAGCAACTCCTCCAGCACCCGGAGTGATCGATACTACCATTATTACCATGAGGACAACTTGAGAAGCATAAGCTACAAGGGGCGGAAAATGCTGGTTCAATCCAACGAGAATTACTGGCAGTACCGAAAAGTCCAATGCCCATACGCAAAAGGTACATGCCATACCTAATAATAGGCCGTATCTTCCTTCTTTCATAAATATTGCAACACTATCATGCAAGTGTTCAAGTTCCGTGTCAACACGTTCAAGGATCTTGGGCAACATCATTTCTTTCTTTTTTCCAATTAATGGGGCAAAACGGTGAACAAGAAAATACATAACCTTACGAGTCTTTTTTGGTTTCCAGAGTCCATAAATTAATATTGAGAACAGACATAACAGGACGATCTCGCCTATCATAAGGGCCGCATCGATGCTTGCATTCACACCACTGCTAGCCAGAACTCCTCTCATTACGTAGAGAGAAAGTGGGGCAAGCGATAGTATCAGGAGTGCATCCATCAATCTTTCTCCAAGGATAACCGCAGTTGCTTTTCCAAGAGGAATAGATCTTCGATTTAGTAAATGTACGCGTAAAGGTTCCCCGGCTATCGCTGCAGGAGTAATGGCTGCTATAAACATGCTTGAGGTTACGATTTCGGTGGCATCCTTTATGTTAATGTTATATCCCAAAGCCTTACACATAGATTTGATTCGGATTCCTTGTAGAAATAAAGAAAAAATATGCAAGGCCACTGCCAAAATAATATATTCACTTCTTATCTGAATAATAGCTTCAAGGGTATTGGCATCAAAAGTTAATACTATTGCTAAAACGCCTGATATAAGGCTGATAAGGAGCGATATTATAATCCATTTTTTTAATTTGTTCATGTTTGCACAGGCCAAAAGCAAAAATCAAAAGATATCAGGGACAATTGGTGATATCTTCCTTTACTTTCACTCCTTCTTTTATAGCTTGTTTTGGCCATATTCTTACGTTAGAATGCACTGTTGCCCCACTGCCTATCATCACGTCAGGTCCAATAACCGTTCCATTCTCCAAGCTGCAGTTGTCCCCCACTTTTGTACGGTTATCGATGATGCTACCTGATACATTTGTGTTCTTTCCTATGGTTACATCATTGAATATGTAAGATGACAATATTCTGGTGTCATCGTCTATCGTGCAATTGGAACCAATGGTCGTATATGGACCTATGAGCACATTATCTCCAATTGTTGTGTTCTCACCTATTACGATAGGTCCTACAATTGCTGAATTAGATCCTACGGAGACATTGTGGCCAAGATGTAAGGGCCCATTGATGCGGGCATCCTTGGTAGTAAAGCGCCCTTCTATTAGAGTTCCGGGGAGTTCTGCAAGCATCCAGCGCTGTGCTTGCCTGTAAGCAGCCGGGCTACCAACGTCTGTCCAGTTACCTCTGGCAAGCAATCCATTGATCTTTCCATTTTTTAGGATCTTGGGGAATAGGTCACGTGCAAAATCATATTCCTTATTTTCGGGTATCATGTCCAGGACATCGGAATCACACATATATATGCCTGTACTTGCAAGATTACTGAATATCTCTCCTGGACCGGGTTTTTCCAGGAAGCGGTGAATTCTGTTATTAACGTCCATGTCTGCGATACCAAATTCTCTGGGGTCATCGATTGACAGGAGCGCGATAGTGACCTTGGCATCCGTACGTTCATGGAAACGATACAATTCTCGAAGGTTTAGGTTGAGCACATGGTCTCCGCCAAGAACAAGGAAAGGTTCGCCTTTCAGATACTTCTCTGCATTCTTTACGCCGCCGGCGGTACCAAGCTTTTTTTCCTCATATACATAATCGATATGAACTCCATAGATTCTCCCGTCTCCTAATTGTTCTTCTATCTTCTCAGCCATATATCCAAGTGTAATTACAATATCAGTGAATCCTTCATCTGCTAAGCGCTCAATAAGATGGACCACTGAAGGCTTATTGAGTATGGGTATGCTCGGCTTAGGCCGTTCGAATGTCAAAGGGCGAAGCCTGGTTCCCTCTCCACCGCACATGATACACGCTTTCATGCATTTTAGGATGTTCCTTTTTACATATATGTTTGCCGGAATCTTTAACTTCTGCAGTATATTTGCTCTTTAAAGTACTTTTATATCATTGATATCCTGCACTACGATCTCCATTTCACCTTGGTATTCTTGAACCTGCCCGGTAACGCCTACTTTAGTATTTTCAGAGAGCATGGAATCAATCTCTTGAGCTCCATTATCCTTGGAAACAAAGATCTTTGTTGTCTCAGAGTTATGTTCTACTTCTACTAGCAAATGACCGCCAGTTTTAGTGAAATGTTCTGATATTACAGTACCTTCTAGGTATACTGTATCCCCTGGTTTTGATGAACTACTATATTCCGGTATCTGTGCTGTATTGTGATAAAAGGTCAAGTAAGCTACAGACAAGGATAAAAGCACCATCATTAACAGTACTATCATTACTTTTTCTTCTTTCTCTATTGTCGACACCTCATGCACGTGGATCTACCTATTTGAATGCAGGTATATCCAGATTGGTAAAAATATATTTATAATCTTGGGTGTCAACATGCTGAAAAGGAAAGGTTAGTAAAGTGTTATTCTTTACTAGCCTTCTCGATAGAAACGACTGTAACATCAAATGTCAGATTCTTGCCGGCAAGTGGGGAGTTAAAGTCCAGCGTTACATTGGAACCCGTGATGTCTACTATGGTTGCAACTCCCATTAATGTTCCTACCTGTTTACCTATTTCCGGTACTATACTTGCATTTTCCAGGTCAGACCTAGGTACAGGAACAAGATATTCTTGGTTATATTCTCCATAAGCTTCATCAGGCGATAACTTCAACGTTTTCTCTTCGCCTACGGTCATATTAAGTAC